>NZ_JAXCLE010000017.1:0-67332 GCF_037027585.1 Solibacillus ferritrahens
ACCCGCCCGCGAAACGCGTCCCCTGGAATGGAAATCAACGGTTTTCATCAGTTAACTTTATTTTAAAACAAAAAAGACTGTAGGCAAACTCGAATTTCTTCGAGTTTGTCTACAGTCTGAAGCCATGTCATTCGAACATGGCTTTTTCCTATTATGAAATATTTTTCGTTAGTTTTGTGGAATAATATAAATCAGAAATTATTAAACGGGAAAGGAGGAGAATATTTGGACATTCTATTAGAACAAATTCATCGAGATTTGGATTATCTATATTCACAAGGTAAGCACGTAAAGAAAATTAAAATGAATCCCAAGGTTTACGAAAGGATGACAAATAAGCTTACTGGAGTTGAAATCATTAATGAAGCTGTTATTGTATTTGGTATTCCTATTGAGGCAGATGAAAATATCGAAAAATTTGCATTTATTTTAGACGAAGCCACTTAATTAAGGAGTGGCTTTTTTTATATGGAAGATTGGGGAATAAAAAGATGCCCATATTTTAATGCATTGAATTGCAAAAGTTAAGAGTGCTACTTTACAAAAACCTTCCTATTTCAATGTTTTTAAGATATTGGGGGCTTATCACAAAGCGTTTTTACTTGCCCTTCCAGTCTTTTTTTTATACCTTTGTATTATTGGTACGAAGAAAGGTGAGATTGAGATGTTATCAAAAGAAAAATTAGCTCGGATTAATGAGCTTTCAAAATTAGCAAAAGAAGGAAAGTTAACGGAAGAACTAGCAAAGGAACGTACGGCACTTCGCAAGGAATATTTAGACACATTCCGATCGACTATGCGGGATACGATAGAGCATATGAAAGTTATTGATGAAGAAGGCAATGATGTAACGCCTGAAAAACTAAAACAAATAAAATCGCAAAAAAACTTTCTAAATTAGAATGTTTAATAATATGACACATTTCTTATAAAGTATGACATAAATTAATAAACTCTTTAGAAATGATTGTTTTCTTAGGGGAATTTGTCTAAACTATAGGATGTAGAATTATCGTACGAGAAAGGATGTCACATAATGACACAACAGATGGATCAGTTAGCAATTAGCGCAATCCGTACATTATCAATCGACGCAATAGAGAAGGCGAACTCAGGCCACCCAGGTTTACCTATGGGTGCAGCTCCAATGGCTTATACTTTATGGACGAAGCAATTACGTCATAACCCACAAAATCCAAATTGGTACAATCGTGACCGCTTTGTATTATCAGCTGGACATGGCTCAATGCTTTTATATAGTTTATTGCACTTAGGTGGATATGGTTTAGAGATGGAAGAAATTAAAAATTTCCGTCAGTGGAATTCAAAAACTCCAGGGCATCCAGAATATGGCCATACTGTAGGTGTAGAAGCTACTACAGGTCCTTTAGGGCAAGGTATTGCGATGTCAGTAGGTATGGCAATGGCTGAGCGTCATTTAGCTGCAACATACAATAAGCCAGGTTTAGATATCGTAGACCACTATACATTTGCGCTATGTGGCGATGGTGATTTAATGGAAGGTGTTGCTGCAGAAGCGATTTCACTAGCAGGACACTTGAAATTGGATAAGCTGATTGTGCTATACGATTCAAATGATATTTCACTTGATGGTGATCTTGAAAAGTCATTCTCAGAAAACATCCAAAAACGTTTTGAATCTTACGGTTGGAATTATTTAAAAGTTCAAGATGGCACAGATATTGTTGAAATTAATACAGCAATAGAAAAAGCGAAACAAAATACTGGTGGACCAACTATTATCGAAGTTAAGACAGTGATTGGTTTTGGTTCTCCAAATAAATCAGGTAAAGCAGATTGCCATGGTGCACCACTTGGATTTGATGAAGTAGCTTTAACGAAAGCTGCATACGCATGGGAACACGAATCATTCTTCGTTCCTAATGAAGTGTACGAAACATTTAAAACAGCAAGCGAAGTACAAGGTGTACAGGCCGAAGCAACATGGAATGAATTATTCGAGAACTATAAAAACGAATATCCTGAGTTGGCTGCACAATTTGTGAACGCAATGGAAAATAAATTACCAGAACACTATGCTTCTGAGTTACCAGTGTACGAAGCTGGCACTGCAGTAGCAACACGTTCATCTTCTGGTGATGCAATCAATGCTATTGCAAAAACAACTCCGTCATTCTTTGGTGGTTCTGCTGACTTGGCAGGTTCAAACAAAACAACTATTAAAGGCGCAGGTGACTTCTTCGCTGATACTCCAGAAGGTCGAAATATTTGGTTTGGTGTTCGTGAATTTGCAATGGGTGCTGCAATGAATGGTATGGCATTACATGGCGGATTAAATGTATTTGGCGGAACTTTCTTTGTATTCTCTGATTATGTTCGTCCAGCGATTCGTTTATCCGCATTAATGGGCCTACCTGTAACATATGTGTTTACACATGACTCAATTGCAGTAGGTGAAGATGGTCCGACACATGAGCCAGTCGAACATTTAGCATCATTACGTGCAATGCCGAATCTTTCGGTAATTCGACCGGCAGATGCTAATGAATCTGTTGCGGCATGGAAATTGGCTGTAGAAAGCAAGTCAATTCCAACTGTATTAGTATTATCCCGCCAAAACTTACCGGTATTAGACGTAGCGAAAGATGCTGTATATGATGGTGTTGAAAAAGGAGCCTATGTGGTTGCAGCTTCAATAAAAGAAACACCGGATGCTATTTTAATTGCAACGGGTTCTGAAGTAGGCTTGGCTGTAGAGGCGAAAAAAGCGCTACTCGAAGAAGGAATTGATGCATCTGTTGTATCAATGCCGTCTATGGACCGCTTTGAAAAGCAATCTAAGGAATACAAGGAATCGGTATTGCCAAAAGCTGTTACAAAACGTTTAGCAATTGAGATGGGTGCTTCATTCGGTTGGCATAAATATGTTGGCTTTGAAGGTGACGTTCTTGCAATTGATAAATTCGGTGCATCAGCTCCAGAAAAAATTGTTATAAAAGAATATGGCTTCACTGTAGAAAACGTTGTTGCTAAAGTAAAAGCACTTTAATTCAAAGTTTAAATGTCACTTGTCTACTAGGGCAAGTGGCATTTTTTACTTATTTCGTATTCATGCCCACTTATTTAGAGTGCATTCAATTTAATAGCTTATTTTCCATGCAAACTCCCTGTTGAAATGTATTTGAAAACGTGCGATATTGTTGGAGGAATGGTACGATAGTAATTGGAAAACGAAGTAACAGAATAAGGAAGTGAATAATTATGACAGCCGTACAAAAGGACATTGCTACATATGTAGAAAAAGCACTATTTTTATTATCCAGTAAAGCAGATCCTCAAAAATTTCAAACAATGATTCAACAAAATATTAATGATAAACGAGAATCTTCCACTTCAACAATAGACTTTTATGACCGTCTAATGTTAAATATGGCCTACTTCGTTGAAAATAAAATGGCGTGGACAGAACTTGTTCGTTCTACATTTAATGGAGGCGAATTACCGACTGTATCATATATTGAAAACGAATTAATGGTACATCAAATGCAAATTCGTAACAGTGTTGCGGAAAAGATGGATGATTATACGAAAGCCTTCCACCAGCAATATGAAACTTTAAAAGTAGAAGATGAAGATGTAATTTATGATTATGCATATGCATCAGTAGAGCATGCATTACGTGTTGATTTTTTAACATTAGTCTGTGCAAATAAAGCGACAATTTTAGCACAAGGTAATATTGACGAAACGTTAAAAACGATGGACGGTTATGTTGCTTATTTTACCGACCAAATCGTCAATAAAATGACGCTTTCTTAAAAGGAGATACAACAAAATGAATACACCATTTACTTTTTTACACAAAGCCCCTGTAATGAATGCAGAGAAAAAACCTGCAATCTTTTTATTACACGGTTTAGGAAGTGATGAAAATGATTTATTACAATTAGTTAATTCATTTTCAACACAGTGCCATATTTTTAGTTTGCAAGGACCTATTAAACATCGACCTGGCTATGCCTTCTATACTTTCGAAGAGGAAGGTAAACCAAATCGCGCCATTTTTGATAAGGTATTAAAGGGAATTGAAGCATTTATTAATGAAGCCGTTCGAGAATACAATTTAGATGAACAACAAATTTATGTGGTTGGTTTTAATCAAGGCGCAGCATTGGCACAATCCCTTGCAATGGTTATGGGGGATGCTATTCGTGGGACAGCAGCGTTAAGTGGCTATTTGCCGGAGTTTGCTGCACTTGAGTATAGTAAAAAAACGATGAATCATTCTAAAATTTTCATTTCCCATGGTGAATATGACTACGATTACCCATTTGAATGGGCGGAGCATGCAGTGCGTTTCTTCAATGATTATGGCACGAATGTTACATTTAAATCATATCCGGTAGGCCATGGTGTAAGTGAGCAAAACTTACAGGATTTAATCGCATTTTTATCAGAGGATCTACCAAATAATTTAAACTAAAAAACAGCTGACGGGGATGGAAATTATTTCTCGTCAGCTGTTTTTTCTATGTCCAATAATTGTTCGGCATCGTTAATCGACATCGGTTTGTAGAAATAGTATCCCTGGCCAGCAGGGCAGCCGAGTTGCTGAAGCATTACCAGTTGTTCCTTAGTTTCAATACCTTCAGCAATCGCTCGCATTTTAATATTTTTTGCAAGTAGGATAATGGTTTGTACAATCGCATACATGCCGGGTTCATTCATTGAGCTAACAAAGCTACGGTCAATTTTTATTTCAGAAAAAGGCAATTGAGGTAAGTAGCTTAAGGAAGAAAAACCTACACCAAAATCATCAATGGAACATTCAATTCCAAGTGCATTTAATTGATTTAAAATTTCCTTTGCTCTACTCAAATCCACTAATTCAATGCTTTCTGTTACCTCAAGTTTAATATATTGTGGAGGAATATTAAATTGATTAAAAATATTCCTAATATTTTCTAAAAATAGAGGGTCGTAAAAATGATCCGGTGAAATATTAAGAGATACAGGTAATATTTTTTTCCCTTTATTCAAACGATTTTGTAGCCAACTCAAAATATGTTTAAAATTCAGCAAATCAATATCTTTTATTTTCCCGGTTTGTTCAGCTATTGGAATATATTTAATCGGTGAAATAAAACCGAGTCTGCTTGAATTCCACCGGGATAATGCCTCGAATCCTTCCACCTCAAGTGTTGTAAAATTTATTTTCGGCTGTAAATATACTAAAAATTCTTCGTGATGGAGCGCGTATGCCAATTGATTGAAAATCTCCATTTCCTCTATCAGTTGCTTTGTACTGTTTTCTTCATATGCTTCAAAACTATTTCCGCTTCTGTTACGAGCTTTAGATAAGGCAATATCCGACTGATGTATAATTTGATCTACTGTTAAGGATTGGTCGAAATTTGTATAGCCGATCTTTATAGTGATATAGGTTTCTTTATCATCAATTAAATAGGGAATAAGTGTAAGTAACTCAATCTGTTGATAATAAGAGGTAAAACTATCACTTTCTCCTTTTACTCCAAGAACGATGGAATTAGAAAATCGTGAAATGAGAACATCATCTACAGCTAAATACTCGCTCAATCGATTGGCCATTTGACTTAGTAGGTCAGCACCTGCACTACGCCCATATAAATCCACAATTTTGTTAAATTCGGCAGGGTGGATAATTGCAGCAAAACCTGAATCCCCTGTATTTAACCATTTTGAAAATTGCGTCTTAAAATAATGTAAATTCGGTAAATTAGTCTCTACATCATAAAAGGCTAAATGACGCAGTTGAATTTTTTGTTCCGCATATTTAATGGCAAGCTGAATAAGTAGCGTTAATCGATTTAAATAATTGATATCAATTTGCTTTAATTCGGTACTGTCTTGATTAAATAATGTTAAGATACCGCTTATTTCATTTTGTGGCGTCAAAATCAACTTTGTCCAGGAACCTTGAATCGTTCCTAATTCATAATTTTCTGAAATATCGTTATATAGTGGGGTGTCAGTAAAATCTTTTAAGTATATAGCGCTCTTATTGAAGTTGGAATTTGATTTGATTTCAAAAAAGGCAAGTTTATTAATTACGTGTACTGGTAATGTATAGGAACCGATAGATTTAATATCATAGTTTTCATTATATAAATGAATCGTACAATAGACATCCCGAATATAAAAGAGTTCAATTTTTTCCGAAATCAAATTCAATATTGACTGTAAATTACTTTCATGATCGATCGCTTGATATACTTCGTGCTCCAATTTATAAATCATTTTATTTAACGTTTCTTCTGTTGTATCTTCGCAGGTCAATAATATATATTGAATTATATTTTCATTATTCCTAATAGGATGCAATGTAATAGAATTCCAAAAGGCAGAACCTTCTTTATTGTAATGTAAAATCGTTAATTTTTTAGGGGAGCCGGATTTTAAATGTAAATTTAATGCTTCAATCGACTTTTTACTAGTACGTTTTCCGTTTAAAATGCTGATGTTTTGATTAATGATTTGTTCATTTTCAAAAGAAGTTAATTTAAAAAAATAAGGGTTTGCATGTAGAATTGATAGATTCTCATCGTTAATATCAATGATAAGCGTACCTTTCGAAAGTTGGTTACTTAAGGTTTTTAACCAATTAAATAATCGATCTTTTGATAGGGGTATAGATTGATCAATTGTCATAGTTACTGCCCCTTTTTAATTATAAGATTTACTAAAGTATAACAAATTCCCTATAAATAGGAAGTGGATTATTATAATATATAAAAAGTTCTTTTTGGTTGAGTCTTATTTGCTGTTAGAAATAAACTAAAGAATTTTTAACAAAAAAAACTAGTAACGATAGATTACTAGTTTTGGGGATTTGTATTTTATTATCTATTGTCCATTCTGTCGGAGATGTTTTTCTTAACATCGCCAATTTTTTCTTGTGCTTTACCTTTTACTTGATCACGTTTTCCTTCAGCTTGCAGGGATGGGTCGTTTGTATTTCGACCGACTGACTCTTTTACTTCCCCTTTTAGTTTGTTCCCAGTACCTTTTACTTTATCTGAAAATCCATTTGACATAGTATAACCTCCTAAAAGTATTTACATATGTCTATTTCCCTTAACAGGAAAGAATAAACAAAATTTCAATTCATCGTGTAGACCTTGTAAAAGTGGTGAAGGGATTCACTGCCTTTTTGATCAATAATTGTTTGTCCATTTTGATTCATGCTGACAGTTGTTTTTTTCTCCTCTAGCACCCCTTTATGGAAATACAGAACGACCTCAATTTTACTATTTTCAATCAATTGTTGCTTCTCGGCTTCTAAAAAATTCCCCTCTGCAAAAAGTCCATTATCCTGCCATGTACCAGTTATTTTTAATTGTTGCTCGTCCTCATTTTCGTCATAATACCACTGCACATCGCGTAATATAGTTTTAAATAAATCGTTAATTGTAAAAGTTTCATTGTCGAACTCAATTTCGACCGAACGAATGGAATGTACATCGGTAGAAATGGCGGTTGCCGCTTCATTAGCCTTGGAGTTAATACCAGCTGCTGCCTTTTTAACATCACCAATCGTTTCTCCGCAACCTGCTAACAAAATTGCCGTAATTAAAAATAATATAGAACTTCTCATTAGAGTCCCTCCAATGTTGTCATTACTATCATTTTACTAAAATGTGCAAAAGGAAACGCATGAATTTAGTAGTAGAATGTGAAATGTTTGTAACAGATTGGAATTCAAAATGAAGAAAGCGATTTTCCATTAAAAATGTTATTAATTTTTCATCTTGCTGTATCTGTTCATGTATACGATGTTCGATGTTGGGTCACAATAGTTTATAAGTGGATAGTATATGGAATAGAGAGTCGTGAAAAAAGTGGAAAGTGAGTGTTGGAGATGCGAATCGATGATGAGTTACTTGAAAAGCTTGGTAGTTATTTTGTATATCATGAAGTGTATAACCGGTACGGCATTACATTTGAGACTTTTGTAGATCGTTGGACGAGAGGGATTCTTGAATTATAATTTCAATTAAAGAAGTTTGATCAGATGTATAACATTTTGAATTAGTAATACACTCCTCAGTTAAAATTGAGGGGTGTGTTTTCATTTTTGCTGTCCTTTTTTGGGAATTACTATTACGATAGATTTATAAAACCCCCTAAACAAAGGAGCTATGATTATGAAAGTACGCGATATGGGCATTAAGATTGGACAATTACATACAGGAGACAAAAATTGCATTACGGACGTCGAAGGGGTAAAGGTTGGTCATGTTACACTGGATTATCCAATAAATGATTCTGGTGATGCAGCATGTACGGGAGTAACGGCAGTTTTACCGCATACAGGAAATTTATATCGGGAAAAAGTAACGGCAGCAAGCTATGTTTTAAATGGATATGGAAAAACGACCGGTCTAATTCAAGTGGAAGAGCTAGGCTTAATTGAATCCCCAATTATGCTTACAAATACTTTTGGCGTTGCAAATGTTACACAGGGCACGCTCCAATATTTGCTTGAGCAAAATGAAGAAATTGGAATAACGACCGGTACGGTGAATGTAGTAGTTGGTGAATGTAATGATAGCTATTTAAATTCGATTCGACATTTTCCTGTAAAACCTGAGCATGCCATAGAGGCGATTCATAAGGCCTCGAACAACAATCATGCCGAAGAGGGGGCAATCGGGGCGGGCAAAGGAATGATGTGCTTTGGTCATAAAGGGGGCATTGGCACTTCATCACGTGTCGTAAATGATAATGATGGAGAACAATATATAGTCGGTTGCCTCGTATTAAGTAATTTTGGAAAGGCAAATGAATTGCTAAAGGAACGCTACATTACTACTTCAAATAACAGTGAATCGACTATGAGTCCGACTGATGGTTCGATTATTATAATACTTGCAACAGATGCTCCGCTTAGCAGCCGTCAGTTAAAACGTGTGATTAAACGTTGCGGTATTGGATTAGGACGCACTGGTAGCCATTTCTCAAATGGAAGTGGGGATATCGTAATCGGATTTACAACAGCTAGAAAAATTCAGCATCATTACGATGATACTTTGGAAATACGCCAGCAATTGCGTGACGACCAAGAAGTAATGAACTCTTTATTTATGGCAGCAGCCGAAGCGACAGAAGAAGCGATTATTAATTCATTGTCACAGGCAGAAACAACAACTGGCAGACATAATCATATAGTACAAAAACTACTCTTTTAAATAATCAAATACAATTTTCTAAGTGGAAACCTTCTACAATGGCTTGTCTTTTACATTATTATTCTGTGAAAGACTTTTTTCATATAAAAATATAATAAATTTTACAAAAAATGTAACATTACAGAGGGTCATTACATTGATATTAAACTAATAGCAAATTTACAAGAAAAAAACTTCCACAATCGAAATATATGTGATATTTTAAATTTATACTTAAAAGATTGAAAAATCAAAATTTTTAGACATATTAATAATGTAAGTCACTTTTGTTTTTCAAACACATTAAAATTATGTTAGAAAATTATTTTGATGTTCGAATAGGTAGGAGGTATTCATCACTATAAAAAATTATTCTTTTCCCATATCCATAAACGCAACAGCGGAAAAGATTCCTGCTTTAATGGAAAACGGGGATCCTTTAGTGGAAATAAAGCCAATAGTAAATAAATTATATCTCAAGCCACAATATTTTTTTGAAGGTATCCCAAATAGTCTTAATAAAATATATTTGCGGCAGGAAGCTGCAAGTAAATTAATAAAAGCACTTCAGCTAATACCGGAAACGATGAGCTTTATTTTGTACGATGGGTTTCGCCCGCTGCAAGTTCAGTCGTTTTTATATAACGATATTAAAAATAAAATACGATTAAAATTTCCGCAATGGACAATTGAACAAATCGAATACGAGACGTTAAAGTATGTTGCATTTCCAAGCATAGAAAACAGTTCTCCATCGCCACATTTAACAGGAGGAGCAATTGATTTAACGTTAGGCGACGAGCGGGGATATCCGTTGGATTTAGGTACAGCATTTGATGCGACGGAGGAAAAATCGGCTACCGCCTATTTTGAAAAGCATCGTTCGGAAAATGAAGCAGCGCATATCAATCGGCGTATCTTGTTTCATTGCATGACACAAGCAGGATTTCAAAATTACGAAGCAGAGTGGTGGCATTATGATTATGGAAATAGAGCATGGGCGCGGAAATCAAATAAAGACCAATGCTTGTATGGTCCAATTATCGCCACAATTGAACAGAATGAACTAAAGGAGTATAAATTCAGATGAAAGTATATATAAGTGCAGATATTGAGGGAATTACAGGAACGACCGTATGGAGTGAAACCGAACTAAATACTTCTGACTATGTACAATTTCAGCAACAAATGACAAAAGAAGTGCTTGCTGCGATAGAGGGCGCATTTGCCGGTGGGGCTTCAGAAATATTACTGAAAGATGCTCATGATTCTGGGCGTAATATTTTAATCGAAAACTTACCGGAGAACGTTAAAATTATTCGTGGTTGGACACAAGAGCCAATGTGTATGGTTGCTGGATTGGATGAAAGCTTTGATCGCGCAATCTTTATCGGTTACCACAGTGAGGGGGGGAGTGAAAAAAACCCGCTTGCCCATACGTTAAGCCTGCTGGCAGATGTCAAAATCAATGGCGAATATGCAAGTGAGTTTCTAATTAATACATACGCAGCTGCACTGCATGGCGTGCCTGTAGCATTCGTTAGTGGCGATAAAGCATTAACAGAGCACATCTCCCGCCATAATGACGAAATCATAACGTTTGCAACAAAAGAAGGAATCGGTCATGCAACAATCAGTGTTAGCCCACAAACTACATTAAAAGAAACGAAAAGACTGATTGAAGAAGCAATGAAAATAGAACGCAGTAAGCTTCAAATCGAACTGCCCAAACAATTTAATGTAGAGATTATTTATAAAGACCATATAAAAGCATATCGAAACTCATTTTATCCCGGGGCTAAATTTAAAGCGCACAATACCGTGCAGTTTGAAACGACAGATTACTTTGAGGTACTTCGACTGCTGCAGTTTTTAACTTAAGGTGGGTGGTTTTATGAAAATTAAAAAAGTAGACGTTGGTTTAGTTGAAGCACCACTTATTACACCTTTTAAAACAGCATTGCGCACTGTAAATAATATACAAAATATCTTCGTAACTATTTATACTGACAATGGATATATTGGGATTGGGGAAGCGGCGCCTACACACGTTATTACAGGAGAATCGCTTCAATCAATTCGCTATGCAATTGAAGAGGTCATTGCACCGGTCATTATTGGAATAGAAATTGATGAAATTGCCCTGCTTTGTGAACGAATCGATAAATGTATGTATCAAAATACAAGTGCAAAGGCAGCGGTCGAAATTGCTCTTTATGACTTATGGGCCAAAAAATACGATGCTCCACTCTATAAATTGCTCGGTGGATATCGGAGCAAGATTACGACTGATATTACAATCAGTGTAAATGACGAAGAAGAAATGGTGAAGGACAGTATAGCAGCAGTTAAACGCGGGTTTTCTATTCTAAAAGTTAAAGTAGGAAAAAATCCACATAGTGATGTAAACAGTATATTAGCTATTCGAAACGCTGTCGGACCAGGCGTCGTTTTACGTGTTGATGCGAACCAAGGATGGACACCGAAAGAAGCTGTGAAAATTATAGGACAGCTGGAAGATCGTGGAGCTGATATTGAGTTGGTTGAACAACCTGTTCATTATAGTAATATTTCCGGCATGCAATACGTAACGAGTCAAACATATACAAATATTTTAGCAGACGAAAGTGTATTTTCGCCTAAGCAAGCAATCGAAGTTATCGAAAAGCGTGCAGCGGATTTAATAAATATTAAGCTTATGAAAACTGGCGGTATTTCAAAAGCCCAGCAAATTAACTCCATTGCAGAAGCTAATGGGGTGGAATGCATGATTGGCTGTATGCTTGAAACAAAAATTAGTGTTAGTGCAGCGGCACATTTTGCTGCAGCGAATAAAAATGTAACGATGGTTGATTTAGATGGACCGAGCTTATGTGTTAAGGATCCAATCGATGGAGGGCCGTTCTTTGAAGGGGAAAGCATTCAAATGAGCGATGATTCGGGAATTGGGTTTTTAATAGAGGCTTTTATAGCCAAATAAAAATAGAGAATTGGGGGAAAGTTCATGAAAAAATATTTATTTATTGTAGTGAGTATGTTTGCTCTATTATTGGCAGCATGCGGTGATTCTGCAGATTCAGGTGAAACGTCAGAATATAGAACTGTTTATTCTGGCGAAATTAAAACGTTAAACTATTTAAAAACTGCAGAAACTAATGAGTTCGCATTATCTGCAAATCTCGTTGAAGGTTTAATTGAGTACGATGAGTACGGAGTAGTAAAACCTGGCTTGGCTGAAAGTTGGGAATCAAATGATGATGCGACGGTCTGGACATTCAAACTACGCGATGATGTGAAATGGGTAGATCACGAAGGGAAAGAAGTGGCAGATGTTGTCGCTCAAGACTTCGTTGACGGATTAAACTACGTGCTTGATGCAAAAAATGAGTCATCGACGGCATGGATTGCAACTGTTGTTAAAAACGGTGATGCATTTTACAACGGAGAAGTGACAGATTTCGCTCAGGTTGGTATAAAAGCAATCGATGAAAAGACAGTGGAATATACGTTGGAAGGTCAAACGCCATACTTCTTATCAATGTTAAACTACGTATGTTTCTTCCCTGTAAGCGGTGAGTTTTTAGCTGAAAAAGGCGATGCTTTCGGTACAACTCGAGAAAATATTCTATACAACGGCGCATATATTTTAGATAAGTTTGAGCCTCAAAATGAACGTGTCCTTGTGAAAAATAAGAAATATTGGGATAAAGAAACTGTTAAAATCGACAGAATTCGTTATAAGTACAATAAAGAAGCAGCTACTGTAGCACCAGAACTATTTTTACGTGGTGAAATTGATGGTGCAGTTATTCCGACATCCATTTTAGATGAATGGTTAAATAGCGAAGACAAAAAGGATTTAGTACGTCAAAACAACAACAACTTCTATACTTACTTCTATGCATTAAACTTTGATCCACAATATGATGCAGAGTATGAACCGGAAAACTGGAAAGTGGTAGTAAATAACAAAGATTTCCGTAAGTCACTATACCATGCGTTAGATCGTGTATCAGCGATGTTAACGATTGAGCCATACAACCCTCAAGATCTATTGTCGAACACAATTACACCGAAAAACTTCGTAGACGTTGAAGGTGTTGATTACACATTATTAGAGCCTTTAAAAGCTATTACTGAAAATGATTCATTTGATAAAGATTTAGCATTGCAACATAAAGAAGCAGCTATGGCAGCTTTAAATGGTAAAGCAACATTCCCAGTAAAAGTTGTGCTGCCGTATAACTCGGGTTCGCCTGAATGGGCAAACCGCTCACAAGTTGTTGAACAACAGCTGGAAAACTTATTAGGTGCAGATTATATCGATGTTGAGCTTTATGCAGGTCCTGCAACAGGCTTCCTAGGTGAAATTCGTCGTCCAGGTAAGTTCTCTATGATTGAAGCGAACTGGGGTCCAGACTTTGCAGATCCATCCACTTATACAGATCCATTTACTGAAGGTGGATCGTATAACAAACCAGAATTGGCAGAAGGATACAATGGTCAGTACGATAAGCTGGTAGCAGCTGCAAAAGCTGAAGTAGATCCAGCGGTTAGATATGAACTATTTGCAAAAGCGGAAGCATTTTTAATTGAAGAAGCATTTGTAATTCCATACGCTGTTGGTGGCGGTGGCTATGTTGCTTCAAAATTAAATCCATTTGAATCACAATATTCACCATTTGGTGTAACATCCGAGAAATTTAAAGGTCAATCTATCCTAGAAAAGCCAATGAGTAATGAAGAATTTAAGTCTGCTAAGGAAGCATGGGAAAAAGCACGTGCTGAAGCTTTAGCAAATGCTTCTAATTAATTAATTTAGCGCTTTTTAAATGCATGAAGATTAGGAGATGACAGGAATATTTCTGCATCTCCTTTCTTATTTTATTGTAAGGAGGAGACATGTTTGATAAAGTATATCGCTAAACGTTTAGGACAATCAATTTTGACATTATTTATTATTGTTACGATTGTTTTCTCCCTGTTACGATTGATGCCGGATGAAGGCTATTTAGGAGCAGCAGCGGAAAAGATGTCGCTGGAGCAACAAGAAGTTTATTTAACAAATTTAGGTTTACGGGACCCTTTACTAATCCAACTTAAAAATTTCTATATCGGTCTATTTCAAGGGGATTTGGGAAAATCGGTTACATACCGTACTGATGTACCTGTCTTGGACATTATACAAGATAAAATGATGTATTCGATTGTGTTTGGGTTAGGAGCCGTAGCATTATCTCTACTTGTCGGTGTGCCCCTTGGTATATTTATGGCTCAGTTTAAGGGGCGTTGGCTTGACCGTCTCGGAACGGGCTATATTGTATTCGTAGTAGCCGTACCAGCAATGGTCTATTTCTTAATGATACAAATGTATATTTCCGATTGGTTTAATTTACCGATGCTATTTGATGAGTACAATCCTAAGAGCTTTATATTACCGTTATTCTGTTTAGCTTTGGGACCGATTGCTTCCTATGCCATGTGGATGCGTCGTTATATGGTAGATGAGCTTAATAAGGATTATATTAAACTGGCGCGCGCAAAAGGGGTTACAGAGCGTACAATTATGTTCAGTCACGTAATGCGAAATGCCTTTATACCAATGGCACAGTATTTACCTGCAACAATTTTATTTACAATCACAGGTTCGATTTATATTGAATCGTTATTCTCTATACCTGGTATGGGCGGTTTGTTAGTTGATGCGATTCAACGTCAGGATAACAACGTGGTACAAGGGCTCGTTTTAGTGTTCTCTTCGCTGGGAATTATCGGTTTAATTTTAGGGGACATTTTAATGGCGATTGTCGATCCTCGAATTAAGCTAGGGAAAGGAGATAGTGTACGCTAATGGGATTATTTACAAAAGAAATTCAGAATATTTCGGAAAAATCGAATAACCAATTAAATGATCACTTATTTGAATTTGCCACTGTTGATGATGCGAAAGCAGAAGAGACAGCGTATTCAAATTACTCCTATTGGCGATCTACTTTCCGTTCCTTTAGGAAAAATAAAATAGCGGTATTTTTATTAATATTTGTAATCGGTTTAATTTTATTTACATTTATTCAGCCGTATTTACCAGATCAAAAATCACCTACACAAATCTATATTAATGCTGAAACGGGAATGCAGGATCGAAATGTTGCACCGAACGACGAATATATATTCGGTACAAACTCAATTGGTCAAGATTTATGGTCACGTATTTGGGAAGGAACTAGAACGTCGTTATTTATCGGCTTTGCGGTTGCCATTATTGAAGTAATCATCGGCTTTTCAGTCGGGGCATTGTGGGGCTACTCTCGAAAGCTGGAAATGCCGATAACTCAGCTTTATAACATAGTGGACAACATTCCGACTACGATTGTCTTAATATTAATGGCCTACATTTTACGACCGGGCATTTCGACAATTATTATTGCAATGTGTATTACCGGCTGGGTTGAAATGGCGCGATTTTTACGGAACCAAATCGTTATACTACGAGATCGGGAGTATAATTTAGCTTCAAAAACATTAGGAACACCTGGCTATAAGATTATTATTAAAAACCTGCTTCCCTATTTAATTTCGGTAATTATGCTGCGTATGAGCTTAGCGGTACCAGCTGCAATTGGGGCTGAAGTATTTTTAACTTATATCGGTTTAGGTTTACCGGTAAGCGAGCCATCGTTAGGGAATTTAATTAACGAAGGTCGTGTCTTGATGATGTCACCAGATTTACGTTACCAGCTTATTTTCCCGAGTATTGTGCTGAGTGTAATTACAATTGCTTTTTATATTATTGGTAATGCATTTGCAGATGCAGCAGATCCGAAAAATCACGTATAGGGAGGAAGGCGTTAAATGGAACAGGAAAAAATATTATCAATCGAAAATTTAGTCATTAAATTTAAATTACGAGGTCAAACATTAACAGCCATCCGTGATATTTCACTGGATTTATATAAAGGGGAAAGCCTTGCGATTGTAGGGGAATCAGGATCAGGTAAATCCGTTTTAGTAAAATCCATTATGGGACTACTCGATAAAAACGGTTATATTGACTCAGGTCAAATCATCTTTGATGGGCATGATTTATCAAAATTCAAAACAGAAGCAGATTGGCTTAAAGTGCGAGGTAAAAAAATAGCAATGGTGACGCAAGATCCGATGACGTCACTTAATCCGCTAAAAACGATTGGCAAGCAAATTGAAGAAAGTGTTATTTTACATCAAGGATTAAAAGGAAAAGACGCCTATGAAAAAACGTTGCAGTTACTGCGCGATGTTGGGATTCATGAGGTAGAAAGACGCTATGGGCAATACCCGCACGAATTCTCAGGAGGCATGCGTCAACGTATTGTTATTGCAATCGCAGTTGCATGCAATCCCCAGATTTTAATTTGTGATGAGCCGACAACCGCTTTAGATGTAACCATTCAAGCGCAAATTTTACAGCTATTGACTAACTTGCAGGAGAAATATTTGTTGACGACAATTTACATTACGCATGATTTAGGTGTAGTCGCAAAAGTTGCCGACCGAATTGCGGTAATGTATGCAGGGGACATTATCGAAGTTGGCCAAACGAACGAAGTATTTTTCAATGCTAAACACCCGTACACGTGGGCACTAATTTCATCCTTACCCCAGCTAGGAATAAAAGGGCAAGAGCTTTATTCGATTAAAGGTACGCCTCCGAATTTATTTAAGGAAATTAAAGGGGATGCGTTTGCACCGAGAAATCAGTATGCCTTAAAAATTGATTTTGTTGAACGTCCTCCTTTCTTTAAAGTTAGCGATACACATTATGCAAGGACATGGCTTCTCGATCCAAAAGCGCCACAGGTAAGTCCTCCAGAAGTGTTGCTAGCATTTTTCAAAGGGGAGGGACAATAAGTATATGAGTAAAACTTCTAGAGAAAAACTAATTGAAATTAAAAATATTGATATCATTTTCGGTACAGGAAAAAAACAATTTAAAGCGGTTGATAATGTAAGCTTCGATATATATAAAGGAGAAACATTCGGTCTTGTAGGTGAATCAGGGTCAGGTAAAACAACGATAGGGCGAGCGATAATGCGTCTCAACTCAGTTGCAAACGGAGAGATTCTCTTTCATGGTAAACCAATCAATGGGCGCATAACAAAAGAATGGGATCGTGAAATTACACAAAAAATACAAATGATTTTCCAAGATCCTGGTGCTTCATTAAACGAGCGTGCGAAAGTTGATTATATCGTTTCGGAAGGATTAATAAATAATAAAAAGTATAGCAGTGAGCAAGAGCGTATTGAAAAAGTAAAAAAAGCATTAATGGAAGTAGGGTTACTCCCGGAATTCGCTTCTCGTTTCCCCCATGAGTTTTCTGGTGGTCAGCGTCAGCGTATCGGGATTGCTCGTGCGCTTGTGATGGAGCCGGAATTTATCGTAGCGGATGAACCGATTTCAGCTTTGGATGTTTCGATTCGTGCTCAAGTATTGAATTTATTATCTAATTTGCAGGAGGACCGCGATTTAACCTATTTATTCATTGCTCACGATTTATCTATTGTACGCTTCATTACAAATCGTACTGCTGTAATTTATAAAGGGAGAATTGTTGAGCTTGGAGAAACGGAAAAGCTGTTTAACAATCCGCTTCACCCGTATACTCAAGCACTTTTAACTGCTGTACCCGAGCCGAACCCTATTAAGGAACGCCAAAAAAAGCTGCAAGTTTACGATCCATCCGTTCATCAATATGAGATGGATCCACCTGAATTTGTTGAGATTGAAGAAGGTCATTTCGTATTGGCGAATAAAGAGGAACAAGAACAATACAAAGCTGTTCTTGTAGGAAAAGGAGTGTAATCGATGAGTATTGTGATCCCGAAGTCGTTAAAAATGGGGGACACCGTTGCGCTAATAAGTGCATCAGGTGCTACACCGACTGAGCGCTTGCAGCCTGCTATTGAAGCCGTAGAAAAGTTGGGGTTTCGTGTAGTAGTTGGTGAAACTTGCCGTACACGTCATGGCTATTTCGGTGGAGATGATGCATTACGCGCAAAAGAGGTAAATGAAATGTTTGCCAACGCTGAAATTGACGGTATTTTCTGTATTCGAGGTGGGTACGGGGCAACACGAATTTTACCGATGCTTGATTTGGAGTTGATTTCAAATAATCCGAAGGTTTTTGCTGGATATAGTGATGTAACTGCACTGCACACCGTTTTCAATCAGATATGTGGATTTGTTACTTACCACACGCCAATGCCATCGACAGAATTCATAAAGGAAAATATGGATGAATATACTTGGGAATATTTCATTAAAAGTGTTACCAATACCAATTGGAGCGACTATTTACTTGAAAATGCGAAAGACGATCCGCTGGAAACTCTTGTTTCTGGTGCTGCTACAGGGCAATTGGTAGGTGGTAATTTAACGCTTGTCACAGCATCTTTAGGAACACCTTTTGAAATTGATTTAAAGGGAAAGATATTATTTTTGGAAGATATCGATGAAAATGTACAACGTATTGACCGTATGTTAACGCAACTCTCAACGTCGGGGAAACTAAATGAACTGGCGGGTATTTTACTTGGTGGTTGGACAGATTGCGGACCAATGGATGCGAAAAATCCGGAAAATAATTTGGATTTAATTACTGTATTTGAAGAAATTTTGGCTCCATTAAATATCCCAATTTTAATGAATGTCACATGTGGTCATATGTTGCCGACAATGTCATTACCACTTGGAAAAACAATTACGATGGATGCAACGAATAAAACGATACGAGTAGTCGGGTAAACCGGATGAAAAATCAAATTGAGAAATTAATTGAGCAATGTCCTTACAAAGTACATATCGTTGTCGAGGACTATAAAACATCCAGCCCTGCATTTCAATTACGTGAGCAGGAAGTATTTAGTAGCGCAAGTATTATTAAAGTACCTATATTAATGGCTATTTTGGTACATTTACAAAAAACGAACGGTGACCTGCAGCAGATAGTGGAAATTGCAGACGAGAATGTCGTTGATTTTAGTGTCCTTACAGAACAAGAGCAAACGAGTGCTACACTGTATGAGTTATTGTTATGGATGATTATTACAAGTGATAATACTGCGACAAATGTATGTATCGATTTTTTAGGTATGGATACGTTGAATAATTACTTTAACGAATTCGGACTTAAAAATACGCGTGTGCAACGTAAAATGATGGATTTTCAACGGCAAAAGCTAGGAATGGATAATGTAACGAATGCTTCTGATATACAGCGTTTGTTCCAGCAAATTTATGAAGGTCATCTACTTTCAAAAAAATGGAATGATATAGCAATCGATATATTATGTCGTCAACGCAGTCATGAGTCACTTAAGCGTTATATTGTCGATCATGTAAAAATGGCTCATAAAACAGGTGGTCTTGATACAGTCGATCATGATGCAGGCATTGTCTTTACGAAAGAATGCGACTATTTTATAGGTGTGTTTATATCTGAAGTTGAAGATAACGATAAGGCAAAGCAATATATTGGAGCAATTTCGAAAGTTGTGTATGACCATTTTACGAAATAGTGGGGAGGGGAAATTTTGAACGCAGTAGTGAAAGTAATGATAGCAAATCTACACGAGAGTACAGATGTAAATTCGGAGTTAACCGATGAAGCACTTTATGGAATGCCAGTTCAGGTGTTGGAGGACATCGAAGAGACATGGGTAAAAATTCGAACGTTTTATCGTTATGAAGGCTATACTCTAAAAACGAATTTGCACATGGGAAGTGAAGATTTACTTTCATGGGTTGATGCGGATTATGTTGTAATTCAAAACTTTGCCGATGTGCTAGTTAGACCGAAAATTCAAAGCAGTAAAATTATTACGTTAACGCGCGGTTCGTTTATTCAGGTTGTGCTGGAAGCAGATTTGGATGCTACTTGGACAAAGGTAGTGTTAGTAACAGGTGAAGTTGGCTATGTCCGTTCCGAATGGATTCAAAAGCGTGTAAAAGTGTACACGACAGATGAATTGGCTTTCCGTGAGCAAGTTGTTCAGGATGCGTTTCGATATATTGGTACACCGTATCGCTGGGGTGGAAAATCTCCTTTAGGCATCGACTGTTCAGGTCTTGTATCCATGGCATATATGTTGAATGGTGCATACATTTACCGGGATGCAAAAATATTGGACGGTTTCCCAATACGTAAAATTGAAAAGGAAGGGCTAAAGCGCGGCGATTTAATTATGTTCCCAGGTCATGTTGCATTGTATATTGGGGAAGGCTTGTACATACATTCTTCGCTCGGTGGCAATGAAGTGAATGTCAATAGCTTAAACCCGCAGCATGCAGAGTACCGCCACGACTTGGCAACGACGATTACTGAATATGGGAGTATATTTTAAATCAACAAGAGGCGAGTTAAAAGTGTTTGCTTTTAACTCGCCTCTAATTTTGTGCTGATTTTTAAAAGTTCTTTTGAATCCATTCGTTTGCTTCTGTCCAATTATAAACACGAACAACGTTATTCGGTACGCTCATTTGATTGTAAGGCGTATCGAAAAGGATGACAGGGATTTTAAGTTCCTCAGCAATTTCCACTGCATTATCATGTTTATCCTCAAAAAAGGCCTCTACACGATGCTTTTTTGCCACTTCTATTTTGTTGTGACTACCGATACATTCGATATGATCGTAAGGTACTTTGTAGTTTTCGAACCATGTTTTCGTAATGTCAAAAACATTTTCCCCACGTGCCGAAATATAATAAAGCTCATATTGCTGTTGCCAAGCCGACAATATATGCTGTGCATCGGCAGCCAGTTCACTCACTTCATACAGGCGGGGTTCATTTTCTTTAAACCAAGCTTGAAATTGTGCGCGATCAACTGGATATGGAAACCCGCTTAAAAAATCATATTCCGTTACATCCTGTAGCGTCATATTAATATTGTATTGTTTATTAATATGTGGAATTAATGTAGCAGGACATGTAACTGTCCCATCAATATCAATACCAAATCGATGCTTTAAGTTTGTCATTTCCATTGCTCCATTTCTTTATACGTTTGCTTCTGCTTCGCGTTTTTCCGCCATTTCAGCCGCTAATTTATCGATTTCTTTTTTTAGTTCTTCCACCATTGTTTCTTCTGGTACTTTTCGAACTGTTTTTCCTTTCATGAATAACAGTCCTTCACCGCGAGCACCAGCTATTCCGATATCTGCTTCACGTGCTTCACCAGGTCCGTTTACTGCACAGCCAAGTACAGCTACTTTTAATGGAACACTTAGTTTTGAAATGTATTCTTCCACTTCATTAGCAATCGAAATTAAATCGATTTCAATACGACCACATGTCGGGCAAGAAATTAATGTTGCCATATTTGAAGCTAGACCAAATGATTTTAGTAATTCGCGCGCAACTTTAATTTCTTCAACAGGGTCAGCTGATAAAGAAATACGTAGTGTATTACCGATACCTTTAGATAAAATGGCACCTAACCCCGCAGCGGATTTTACTGTTCCGGCAAATAATGTACCAGACTCTGTAATTCCTAAGTGTAGCGGGTAGTTAAATGCTTTAGAAGCTTTTTCATAGGCTTCGATCGCAAGGTTAACGTCAGACGCTTTCATTGATACGATTATGTCATGGAAATCTAGATCTTCTAGAATTTTGATATGGTGTAACGCAGATTCAACCATACCATCTGCAGTAGGGTAGCCGTATTTTTCAAGGATATGGCGCTCTAAAGAACCAGCATTTACACCAATACGAATTGGAATCCCTTTCGCTTTAGCAGCATTTACTACGGCTTCTACTTTTTCGCGTCGCCCAATATTCCCCGGGTTAATTCGAACTTTATCGATACCACCTTCAATGGCTTTTAATGCTAATTTGTAATCAAAGTGAATATCTGCAACTAAAGGTATATTGATCTGTTTTTTTATTTCCGGTATTGCATCAGCTGCACGCTCATCTGGAACTGCAATACGTACAATTTGACATCCAGCTTCTTCTAAACGTTTAATTTCAGCAACAGTTGCTTCAACATCATGTGTTTTTGTCGTACACATACTTTGTATTATGACTTCGTTATTCCCACCAATTGTTAAGTTACCGACACGTACAGGACGTGTTTTCGTACGGTGAACGATTTCACTCATGAAAAATTCTCTCCTTCTCAGGCTTGTTAATGTTGTTACATCACCTAAAAGATATAACGATATGTAAGCCGTCACTGTTCCTTATTTTATCAGTGTATGAAAAGAAGAACAAGGAAGAAACGTTACGAATTCATTTTGTGCAATTTTCCTTCGCATGAGAGATAATTGGTACGAACACTGTGTCACCTGGAACAAGTGGCTGTAAATTCAAATGTGGGTTCAATTTATAGAATTGTGCAAGTCTTTCAGGGAAAGTTGTTTTAACTGGAGAGGGAGTTGCTGAGAATAGGCTGTAAATTGTATCATCTTGTTGGATTTTTACGACAACATAGCTTTCTTGCAGGATTTCATCACAGGACTGTGTAGAGGCGTAAAAGGATGTTAAAGGCAGAGTGCCTTCTTGTAAATCTACTTTAATGACAAATGCAATTAATAAAAGCACAATGGAAGCTATTAAAAAGCGCAAAAAAATCCTCCTTATCTCTACAATTTAACTCACAAACACAGGTAGTTAAACTATATGATTCATAAGGAGAATTTATTATTTTTCAATCGGATATTTCGTTAAGGCAATTATAATAAATAGCATCGTAATAAAAATACTAATAAGGGTAGCAACTGTTGATGAAATAGGAAATAAATTTCCGAACATCGTGATAAATGTTCCCCATGTACTTGCAAATACAGCGGTCCGCCATACTTGGCGATATTCTCCACGACGCTTCATCGGCTTAATAAAAAACTGCCCTGCAAGCGCAAATAAACTTACTTTCACAAAATAGATTGAAGTATTTAAAACGAATAAAAAAATAATGGCAATAGGATAAACAATCCATTGAATATCTTGAGCATACAGTTCGATTTCAGAGTAACTGAAAATCTCGTCTGTTCCACCATTAATAAATTGACCGAATGAAAATGCTGTTATTAGCGTAATCATTAAAAAGGCATATTGCATTACTTTTCCTATTGAAAGAATTCGATAAGGTCCAAGTTTTCTAGGGTTGGTTAAGCTATGAATAAATAGCTGCATGTGCGAAATTTTCATATGTATGTGGCTCCTTTAAACAGTAGTTTAACATGAACAAAATGTTATTTGAACTTGATAAGTTAAAATTGAATCTTTTCGTTGTTTTTTTCGTATAATTTGTGAATACGCTTTTAAAGGATGTGGAACATATAGATATCATTGCATGGGTACTAATTATAGCTTTATTTGTGATCGCGTTTATCGGTTTAGTCTATCCGATTATACCTTCTGTCATATTTTTACTAGGCGGATTTATTGTTTATGGTTTATTTTACGGCTTTGGAGAATTACCTTGGTGGTTTTGGGTAATTGAGCTTTTATTTGTAGTTTTGCTATTTGTTGCTGATACGATTTCCAATTTAATAGGTGTCAAGAAATTTGGAGGTTCTAAAGCAGGGATGTGGGGGAGCACTATCGGTCTATTAATTGGACCATTCGTCATTCCATTTGCGGGAATTATAGCAGGACCCTTTATTGGTGCTATCATTGGTGAATTGATAGTTACTCGCAGTAATTTACAGCAGGCCATTCAAGTAGGCATTGGCTCGGTAGTGGGATTTTTAACTTCTGTTGTGACAAAAGGAATAATACAGGTGGTCATGATTGTAATATTTATTATTGCGATTTAATAAGGAGCAAATATTTGTAAATCTTAACTTGTATCGCTTACACTAGTATTGAATAAGATTACAGACAACAGGCAATGCAAGAAATAGATGGTTGTCAGTCAAAAGACTGAAATGTTATTATTACAGTTTTTTTGATTGAATGACGAATCATTTTTTGATAACCTAGTATTGTAATCAACATTAATTATATGTTCCAGGGAGGAATAGAAACATGGCTTTCAAATTACCAGAATTAACTTACGCTTACGATGCATTAGAACCACATATCGATGCAAAAACAATGGAAATTCACCATTCAAAACACCACAATACTTATGTAACAAACTTAAACGCAGCGGTAGAAGGTACTGAATATGCTGACAAAGACATCAACGAGTTAATCGCTAACATTGATGCTTTACCAGCTGACAAACAAACTGCTGTACGTAACAACGGTGGCGGACATGCTAACCACACATTATTCTGGGAATTAATCGCTCCAGGCGGTTCAAACACTCCAGTAGGTGAAGTTGCTAAAGCAATCGACGCTAAATTCGGTTCATTCGACGCTTTCAAAGAAGAGTTTGCTAAAGCTGCAACAACTCGTTTCGGTTCAGGCTGGGCTTGGTTAATCGTTGAAGGTGACGGTGTAGCTGTTACTTCAACTCCAAACCAAGACTCTCCAGTAATGGAAGGTAAAACACCAATCCTAGGCTTAGACGTTTGGGAGCATGCTTATTACTTAAACTACCAAAACCGTCGTCCAGACTACATCGGTGCATTCTGGAACGTAGTGAACTGGGACGTAGTAGAAGCTAAATTCCAAGCTGCAAAATAATTAAAATTGAAATTCAATTTTAATTACTTCTGCACCGAAAGCAATGCGACAGGTGCAAAATAATTATCTGAAAGATACGCATGGGAAGTATTATCGCTTCCCATGCGTTTTTTTATTGATTTCTTCCACATTAGTTTATTTTATATTATCTTTTGCAATGTTTCTTTTAAGCGGGAAAAGTCATAAATATATTGATTTAAAGTTTCAGGTGAAAGTACATAATCTTCTTTATGCCACTGGAGGAGCAGGCCAATGATGGAGTTTGCAGTATAGCTTGCTAAGTATTCAAGCTGCTGGTCTGACATGTGCTCCGTCTCTTTGGTATGTGATTCGATAACGAATAAGCGAATCGTCTTTAATAATTTGTGATAGTAAAGCATAGGTGTTTTTTCATCAAAAACAATGCGGTAAAAAGCTTCATACTTTTTGACGTGGTGAAAAATTTGAATCATTTCAGGTGTTAGCATAGCTAAATTATCTTTAGTAACATCATATGGAAAATCATAAGAAAGTTTTAAATCTTTAACGATATCATTAAAGTAGCGTTCAAAGACTCCGTGTACGTTTTTATAATGCAAATAAAAAGTTCCACGATTAATTTCAGCAATGCGACATATTTCTGCAACCGATATATTTTCTAATGATTTTTGATTTAATAAAACTATTAATGCCTTTTGTAGGTTGTCGTGTGTTTTCTTTACACGTAAATCCAAAATATTTCCCCCTTTAATGAACATAAAATTAAAAAAGTGTTGAATAATAAACTAAAGTTCATATAACTGTCGTTTGTGCATTTTTTTTCTTTCAATTATAATTTTTATTGAACAGATGTACAATAACTTCGATTTAAAAGGAGAGATTTAATTGAAATTACAGAATAAAGTAGCGATCGTTACAGGAGCTGCATCTGGTATGGGGAAGGCAATTGCTGAAGCATATGCTAAAGAAGGTGCCAAGGTAGTTGTTTCCGATTTAAATGAAGAAGGCGCAAAAACTGTTGCAGATGAAATTACGGCAAATGGTGGCACAGCATTTGCAATCGGAACAAACGTAATAAAAGATGAAGACTTACAACAATTATTTGATACAACAATTGAAAAATTTGGTCAATTAGACATTTTAGTAAATAATGCTGGAATCATGGATGGTTTTGAGCCAGTAAATGAAATTACGGATGCTCGTTGGGATATGATTTTTGCTGTAAACACAACGTCTGTTATGAAGTCGATGCGTATAGCAACTGATATGTTCCTTAAACAAGGACATGGTATCATTGTAAACAATATTTCTGCAGGTGGTTTAAATGGAGGCCGCGCAGGCGCTGCCTACACAGCTTCAAAGCATGCAGTAGTTGGGTTAACGAAAAATACAGCATTCATGTTCTCGCAATCAGGCATTCGTGTAAATGGTATTGCACCGGGTGCTGTTATGACAAATATTCAACAATCAATGCAAAACATAAGCCAGTATGGTGCTGGGCAACAACAAAAAGGTTCTGCGTTGATTCCACGTGTTGGTAATCCGGAAGAAATCGCAAACTTAGCAGTCTTTTTAGGCTCAGAAGATTCAAGTTTCATTAATGGTCAGATTATTACAGCTGATGCAGGTTGGACAACTTACTAATAGTTTTTTTTAAGCAGTTTTGGAACTTCGGTTTCAGAACTGTTTTTTTTTGAATTTATATCCTCTTTTGAAGAGGATAGTACATATAAAGCAATCGTGTCTGAATAAAGTGTAAAGAGGTGAGGAATAAATGAGCATGACGTATAAAAATATATTGGTCGCTGTGGATGAGTCAAGTGAAGCGAAGATTGCATTTAAAAGAGCGGTGCAAGTTGCAATCAACAATGTCGGCAGTAGGCTATATATCATTCATGTAATTGATACTCGTTCCTTTGCGTTTTCAGAAGGATACAATTTTGATTTAGCGGATCAATATGCTAAAAGTAAGAAGGATATGCTGGATGGATATGAAGAAATTGCAGTACAATTAGGTTATGACAGTATATATAAAATAATGGAGTATGGGACACCTAAGGAAATCATAGCAAGGGATTTTCCTAAGCAAAAACAAATTGATCTAATAATTTGCGGTGTCACAGGTAAAGGAGAGCTAGCACGTTTTTTCCTGGGCTCTGTATCTGAAGCAATTGTACGAACTGCAAAATGCGATGTACTTGTTGTAAGAAATCTATAAATGATTTAACGGGTTGTAAGGACAGGGATTATCTTACCTAATCCTTAACTTATTAAATATTTTTTGCGAATGAAGGCTGTGTTAAATGTCATTTCGACCTTTAGCATAGCCTTCATCTTTCCTATGAAACTTTACGACAATAGAACCGTCTAAAAGATGAATGATATAAATCTGAACTCTTTTTTCAATAGGTTTTCAGTGTTATACTAAAAGGCATGACTAAGCATTCATGTACAATCTACATAAAGCAAGAGAGGGGAGTTTCAGTTGCGCAAAATTATGCCAAATCGTCAGCAAAATCCGAAGGCAAAGCAACGGTCAAGTTTAACGTTTCGAATGAACATCCTTTTCTTTTCCATATTTGTTCTGTTCTCTGTACTAATTTTTCGTCTAGGGTATTTACAAATTGTTAAAGGTGAGGATTATGTGCGTGAATTAGAACGTACTGAGGAAGTACGTGTTAATACAAGCGTACCGCGTGGGAGGATTTTTGACCGTTATGGTCGCATATTGGTTGATAATCAGCCTGAAAATGCAATTACTTATACAAAAATGCAAACGACAAAATCTGCTGAAATGCTTGAAATAGCAGAAAAGCTTGCACATTTGATCGAGCAGCCTACTGATAAAGTAACATATCGAGATAAATTAGACTTTTGGATTTTACGTAACCAAGAAGATGCATTAGCAAAAGTATCACAAGAGGAAATGACGAAGTTCAGAAACGAAAATGAAGAGCTGGAGACAAAAGAAATCAACCAAGAATTCGATCGTCGAATACGTGAACGAATTACAGATAAAGAGCTTGAGCAACTTACTGAGTTCGATTTAGAAGTTCTAGCGATTTATCGTGAAATGATGACAGGGTATAATTTATCTCCACAAATTATTAAAGGGGAAAGTGTTACACCTGAAGAATTTGCACGGGTTTCTGAACAATTGGCTGATTTACCTGGTGTGAATACAACAACGGATTGGAAGCGTGTCCGCCAATCACCTTTAGCCATTTTAGGACGTACAACCGTACCAAGTAAAGGTGTTCCGAAATCAAAACTAAACTTTTATTTAGCAAGGGATTATTCCCGAAATGATCGTGTAGGCGAGAGTTATTTTGAAGCCCAATATGAGGAAATTCTACAAGGTGAAAAGTCAGTTGTAAAAAATATTACGAACAAAAAAGGTCAAGTAGTTGAAACGGTGACGACTTTTGATGGTTTGCCAGGGAAGGATTTAGTAACTACATTAGATGTAGAACTTCAGCAAAAAGCAGATGAAATTTTAGAGCGTCAGCTACTGGATTTAAAATCGAAAAATGGGTCGGAATTATTAGATCGTGCCTTTTTAGTGGCAATGAGTCCAAAAACAGGTGAACTATTATCTGTTGTAGGCAAAAAAATAGAAAAAGATAAAGAGACAGGCAAACCTTATATTGTCGATTATTCATATGGTACATTTACAACTGCCTATGAAGCAGGGTCAACAGTAAAGGCAGCAACTGTATTAATGGGCTATAACGAAGGAGTTATAAAACCAGGAACAAGAATGCTCGATTCTCCAATGCGTATCGGGAATATTACATTAAATACACTATTTAATAAGCATGGTAGTGTCATATTAGATGATTTAACAGCATTAGAACGGTCTTCCAATGTTTATATGTTCAAAATTGCCATGGGTATTGGCGGTCGAACGTATTCACCTGGTATGCGCTTTAGTCTAGCTCCAGGAACGCTGCAAACGATTCGTAATGAGTATGCACAATTCGGTTTAGGCGTGCCAACAGGTCTTGACTTGCCAGGAGAAACAGTTGGTTATCAGGCAGAGCCGGATACAGATGTAAAATTGCTGAACTTAGCTATTGGACAGTTTGATACTTATACAACGATGCAGTTGGCGCAATATATTTCTACAATTGCAAATGGCGGGTACCGTATTCAACCACGAATGCTGAAAGAAATTCGTAACCCTTCAAAAGATGGGAAATATTTAGGCCAAGTGGTTGAAGAAGTTTCACCAACGATTTTAAACAAAATTGAAAATAGTGAAGCAGAAATTGCTCATGTTCAAGAAGGTTTGCGTCGGGTATACTTTGGAGTAAATGGCTCAGCTAAACGTCAGTTTGAAACAGCTGATTATACAGGAGCGGGTAAAACAGGTACAGCAGAGGTTGTTTATTATGGTCCACAACGAGATAAATGGAAAACAAATACGATTAATATCGTACACGTTGGCTATGCACCATTTGAAAATCCTGAAATTGCCTATGCCATCATTTATCCATGGGCAACTACAATCTTCAATAATAATTACTTGCCACATGCAAATTTAACAGCACGTGAATTAGTTGATTCCTATTTTGAGTTAAAAAACAAATATGCAGAAGAGGGTCTATCTACTAGTAAAGTAGAAAAATCAATTATTAAGCATTCAGATGAAAAACTGGATGAAGATGAAGAAGTAGAAACAGTAAATGAATAAAAAAGTTCCCGTAGTTTCATACTACGGGATTTTTTAAAGGAGAAATATAAAATGAAGAAAAAGATTTTGCACACAGTCGTCATTGTTGGTGCCTTAAGCAATGCAGTGATTTTAGCCATTATGGACATGCCACCTTGGTTAATCATTTTAATGTCAGTAATCTACGTCGTTATTTTTGAAGGACTTCTTCTATTATTAGAACCAAGACTAGTACGCGCAGAAAGAGAACGTAATGTAAAAGCATACCCTTATTTAAGGGAGCTGGTGGATGCAAAAAAAGCTACTGTCACGTTGCGAGATGGCACAGTTCTTTACAATGTAACATTTGAAGGGTATGCGAATCCGAAAGACGCAAAAACAATTTTATTACATGTACATACTGTAAAGACAAAAAAGGATAAATCTACATTTACGGAACATCCTGTTAAACTAATTAACATAAAGAGTGTAAAAAAAGTTCAATAATAAGAAAATGAGACAATTTGCAGAAAATAATGCAAATTGTCTTTTTTATTTACAAAGCTTTACGGTCAATTAACGAATGGAATATATTTGCTCAACAAATTTTCATTATAGTTGGAATTGTAAGAAAAAACATTTTTAAAACAAGCGGAGGAATTACAAATGAAAAAGTGGCAGTACTTAACATCAACAGCTTTACTTAGTTCAGCAATTCTTTTAGGAGCATGTGGCGGGGAAAAAGATGAATCTTCTACATCAGCAGAAACGCAAACAGAACAGGCTGAGTCAGGAAGTGCACAAATATCAGGTAATGTAGTAGGCGATGGCTCGTCAACAGTAGCTCCAATTACAGAAGCGTTAGTTGAAGAATACGCAGCAGTACAAAAAGATGTACGTGTAGCAGTTGGTGTATCCGGTACAGGCGGCGGATTCGAAAAATTCATTAATGGAGAAACGGACTTCTCTAACGCTTCCCGTCCAATTAAAGATTCGGAAGTGGAAGAGCTTAAAAATGCGGGTGTTGAATACACGGAATTTGAATTGGCTTACGATGGTTTATCGGTCGTAGTACACCCGGAAAATACATGGGCAAAAGATTTAACGGTTGATCAATTAAAGCAAATTTGGGTTGAGGACGGAACTACAAAAAAATGGTCTGATATCGATTCATCTTGGCCGGCAGAAGAAATTGTTTTCTATTCACCGGGCTCCGATTCAGGAACTTATGATTACTTTGATGAAGTTATTTTAGATGGGGAAGACATTGTAAAATCTGCAACATTATCTGAAGATGACAATGTATTGGTCCAAGGCGTAACAGCAGATAAAAATGCGATCGGTTACTTCGGTTATGCATATTACCTGGAAAACAAGGATAAATTGCAAGTTGTTACTGTGAATGGTGTCGAACCTACGAATGACACAATTGAAACTGGTGACTATTCTCCATTGTCCCGTCCACTGTTCATTTACGTGAAAAACAGTGCGATAAAAGATAATGAAGCAACTTATGATTTCATTAAGTTTACTTTAGAGAATGCCGGAGAAATGGCGGAAGTTGTTGGCTATGTAAGTTTACCGTCCGAAAAGTATGATGAGAGTTTAGAAGTATTGGAAGGCTTAAAATAAGAGAAGTGAGAAATAGTGTGGGGTGGCTCTCATGCCCCTCACGTTTTTTGATGAAAATAAACAGTAAAATGTATCATTGAATTTTGGAAGGAGTTTTCGCTCATGGCTCTTAAACAACAGGAGCAAGCAAGTGTCCAACAATTAATCGAGCGTTCGCGCAATCGCAAAGGAAAGAAAGTAATTGAAAAGTTAGTGCCGATAGGGTTATTTCTGGCAGCGACGATTTCGGTTCTTACAACGTTTGGGATTGTATTTACATTAATTTTTGAAACGATAGAGTTTTTCACGCGTGTGTCGATTATGGACTATTTATTTGGTACAGAGTGGCTACCATTCTCGGGAAAAGAGCCGTTGTATGGAATCTTGCCGTTAATAATAGGGACTTTTAAAATTACATTTATCGCTGTTTTAGTAGCAATTCCATTTGGTTTAGGTGCAGCAATTTATTTAAGTGAATATGCTTCAGAGCGTGTACGAAAAATCATTAAACCTATTTTGGAGGTGCTTGCAGGCGTTCCGACAATTGTTTACGGTTTCTTTGCTTTAACGTTTATTACGCCAATTTTGCAAGCACTTATTCCGAACCTTAAAATTTTCAATGCAATCAGTCCAGGCATTGTAGTGGGCATTATGATTCTACCAATGATTACGTCAATGTCAGAAGATGCGATGAGCTCGGTACCCCGTTCAATTCGTGAAGGAGCGTTAGGTTTAGGTGCAACAAAGTTCGAGGTAGCAATTAAAATTGTATTGCCTGCAGCATTATCCGGTATTATCGCTTCCATTGTACTGGGTATTTCCCGCGCAATAGGAGAAACAATGATTGTTTCCTTAGCAGGCGGATCTACACCAAAATTCGACTTTGGGTTTACAGATTCCATTCAAACTATGACAGCCTATATTGTTCAAGTAACTACAGGTGATGCAGGTTACGGAACGACAATTTACTACTCGATCTATGCAGTAGGATTCACATTATTTATATTTACATTGATGATGAATCTACTTGCATCCTACATTTCAAAACGCTTCAGAGAGGAGTATTAAAATGCGCTATATACAGGAAGACCTAGTCATGAAGCGAATGAATAAACGTCTCATTTCAAATAAAGTGTGGAAGTTCATTTTTTTTATTGCCACAAGCTTTGCTCTTGTGTCATTAGGGATGCTGCTGTATCGGATTATATCGCAAGGAATAGGCTTTTTGGATTGGGAGTTCATTACAAACTTTGCTTCTCGAATCCCTGAAAATGCAGGAATTAAAGCCGCTTTAATCGGTTCACTCTGGCTAATGAGTGTTGTGGCACCTGTATCAATTATTTTAGGCGTGAGTACAGCCATTTACTTGGAAGAATATGCGAAGCAAAATAAACTAAATGATTTTATACGAATGAATATTTCCAATTTAGCGGGTGTCCCTTCCATTGTATTCGGTTTACTTGGATTGACAATTTTCGTACGATTGTTTGGTTTTGAAAAAAGTATTTTAGCGGCTGGGTTGACGATGAGTTTATTAATACTGCCGGTTATTATTGTAGCGGCTCAAGAAGCGATCCGAGCAGTACCGAACGAGCAGCGGGAAGCTTCATTTGGAATGGGAGCGACAAAGTGGCAAACTATTGTCCGTGTTATAATTCCAGCGGCGATTCCTGGTATTTTGACAGGTAGTATTTTGGCATTATCCCGTGCAATTGGGGAAACGGCCCCATTAGTCGTAATTGGAATCCCAGTAATTTTACAATTTTTGCCGACTGGCTACCTGGATACTTTTACGGCATTGCCGATGCAAATTTTTGACTGGGCAAAGCGTCCACAGGAAGCATTTCAATATGTTGCATCAGCAGGCATTATCGTATTGATGGTTGTGCTATTGACGATGAACTCGATAGCAATCTTTATTCGAAATAAGTTCCAAAAACGTTACTAGGAGTGAAATGGAATGGTACAAATTTTAACTGAATTTAATGGAACGAGGCATGCTGTGCATGAAATTAATAGTAAATCCATTGTTATGCAATCAAATAATTTTAACTTATGGTACGGGAGTAACCATGCTTTAAAAGATATTAATTTAAATATGCAGGAGAATGAAGTGACAGCCATTATCGGTCCTTCAGGCTGTGGGAAATCTACGTATATCAAAGCTTTAAATCGCATGGTGGAACTTGTACCTATCGTACGTACAGCGGGTGAAATTAGTTATAGAGGACGTAATATTTTTGCAAATGGTTATGAGGTGGAAGAACTACGAACAAAAGTCGGCATGGTTTTCCAAAAGCCAAACCCATTTCCAAAATCGATTTATGATAACATCGCTTACGGTCCGCGGATCCACGGTATTAAAAACAAGAAAATTTTAGATGAAATTGTGGAAAAGTCATTACGGGGGGCAGCCATCTGGGATGAAGTGAAAGACCGTTTAAACGAAAATGCATATGGTTTATCGGGTGGTCAACAGCAGCGTATTTGTATCGCGCGGTGTTTAGCAATTGAACCTGATGTAATTTTAATGGATGAACCGACGTCAGCGCTTGATCCAATTTCGACTTTGAAAGTAGAGGAACTTGTGCAGGAAATGAAAGAACAATATTCGATTGTAATTGTCACACATAATATGCAACAAGCTGCTCGTATTTCGGATAAAACTGCATTCTTCCTAAATGGAGAAGTGATTGAATTTGATCAAACAGATACGATTTTCTCGACGCCGTCAGATCAGCGTACAGAAGATTATATATCAGGTCGATTTGGATAGGGAAGGGGTTTTGTGAATATGATTCGGGAGCGATTTGAACATGATTTAATTGCGGTACAACAAGATTTAATGGAAATTTGTGATTTAAGTATAGATTCGTTGCAAACTGCATTTAAAGCGTTTGTTAACAAAGATATTGATTTAGCTCTTCAGGTAATAAAGACGGATTTAAAAATTAATCGGTTGGAAGAAACAATTAATGACCGTGTTATTTTACTTATAGCAAAGCAACAGCCTGTTGCTACGGATTTACGAAGATTAATCGTAGTAATTAAAGCAGCTACCGATATGGAACGCATAGGAGATCATGCGGTAAATATTGCAAAGGAAACAATTCGAATCGGAAAAGAACCATTTGTATCGAGTATTGAGCCAATTGAGGAAATGTTCCATAAATCGATATTAATGTTACGTCAAATTGTCGAGGCATTTTTGGAAGAAAATACGACAAAAGCAAAAGAAATTGCACAGCTTGATGACGAGGTTGATGAGTTGACCGGCAATACAATCAGTAATTTAATGAAATTAACGGTTTCCAATGAGCAGGTGTCACAAATAACGAGCTTATCTTATGTATGCCGTTGCATCGAACGCTCAGCAGACCACGCGACAAATATTGCAGAGCATTTATTCTATCTCTTAAAAGGCAAGCACTATGAATTGAATAACTAATTTTTAAAGTATAGGGGGGTGACTTCTTATACTTTTCTTTTTATGCAGAAAATAGTCAGGAATAGAGTTTTATCCTGCAATTCATAGCTAAATAATTCATGTATTACTTGGATACATGTTACAATAAAGGTAATACGATAAGCGTCTGTTATGCTTATAAATTCAAAGGAGTCTGAAACATGTTAAAAACAATTGTATTTGATCAGTTAAAACTAGCAATGAAAAATAAGGACACATTGGCTAAAGGTGTCTTAACACTTGTAAAATCTGCATTGGATTCAGCCGAAAAAGAAAAAGGCTCTGAATTAACACCGCTAGAGGAAACGGCAATCATTAACCGTGAGATTAAACAGACGAATCAGTCACTGGACGGGGCAAAGCAAGCGGACCGTGCAGACTTAATCGAAAAAGAAGAAGCAAAATTAGTGATCTTAAAAAGCTTCTTACCAAAACAGCTAACTGAAGAAGAGATTGTCGCAGAACTTCAGGCAGCCGGTATTGTAACTGGCATGAATATGGGGGATGCAATGAAAATTGCAAAGCCATTATTGGACGGCAAAGCAGATGGCGCAACAATTTCAAAAGTTGTAAAATCACTGATTTCTTAATTTGAATTATATGTTGGAGTGTCTAAAGTTTTATTTTAGGCGCTCCTTTTCGCTATGTTTTTATATTTCCATCCCTTACAATATAAAAAAGGGAAACTGATAGGGGGAAAATCATTTTGAATTTACATGATCAAATACAATTATACGTACCTTTTAATGAACAGGAAGAAACAGATAAGGATATTATGTTGCGTGCAATGGTAACTTTATCGGATGTACTTACACGAAATAATGAAGTGCTGCACTTTACTGCTTCAGCCTTTGTATTTAATCCTGCCCGTACACATGTTTTAATGGTTTACCATAATATTTACAACTCATGGGGGTGGACTGGCGGTCATGCAGATGGGGACCCGAATCTATTTAATGTAGCAAAAAAGGAACTTATGGAAGAAGCAGGACTTACAGAAGTAAAGCCTATTCAAAAAGAAATGATTTCCCTAGATATATTACCGGTTATCGGACATATGAAAAATGGGAAATATGTCGCTGCGCATTTGCATTTTAATGCAACATATGTGTTTGAAGTTGCGGATGACGCATCTCTTAAATCAAAACCAGATGAAAATAGCGCGGTAGGATGGATTGCCATCGATGAAGTAGCTCAAAAATGTTCGGAGCAGCATATGATACCGATTTATGAAAAGATAATTGAAAAAGTTAAAAAAATAGAAGGTTAAATGCAAATAGATGTGTTGATTGTTCATACAATCAGCACATCTTTTTCTATACCGTGCCATTGTATGACGGTTTTAAATTAAATCAACAGGTCTAGTTCTTAGGAATTCCTGGAATCTGCGAACTTCACGATAGGGTAGTAACCGTTGCTGATTTCGATAATCCTCTACATCCATTTGGAATGGTTCAATTCTTCCTTTTTGAAAATAGATGAGACGCTGGAAGGGATTAATCGCAATTGCTTTCGAATATTTTCCAAATAAAGTCAAATTATGGCCCTTCATAAAATAGAGATTTAAAATAGCGCGATTATGAGCGATGGCGTGTGGGGTATCACATCGATACCAAACATCTTTAAAGGTTATTCCCAGCAATACCGCATACTCAATATTATCATCATTAGGAACTTCGATATAACCTGTTGGATGATTGTTTAATAATTTGTATATTGTTATTGTGGGATCGAAGGCATTCAATTCATAATATATGATTGGAATAGGTGTTGATTTACTGCGATTTCTTACCATTAAGTTTGATGGAGGACGTTTTGAACATAAAAAAAGATTATTTTTCGCATAATAGGAAATATCTTTTCCAATTACTTGTTGGTGCTGCGAATTTTCATAAACAACAGCATAATATTGATTATAAAATTTAACGATACGATATAATTCGTTGTCATAGCTCGTCGAGTAGATGTATGATAGACAATCTTCCATTGTCTCAAAACCATCATAAAATGAATAACTTTTATAAATGGATAATAACCAATCCCGGCATAAGCTATCTTCTGTTACAAAGCCATACGTATCGTCTGATATGGCACGGGAAGTTGCCAGCTTTCCGTTAAATGGACGTAAAAAACGGATGGCTAGTAACTGTGTCACTAACCGAATTTCGTAGTCCACTTGAGAAATATTTGGTAGCAAATCAATCTTCCTTTCATCGAGCTAATGCTGATTAATAGAAATGCCTATTTAATAGGTAAAAATAATTATAACACATGTATAAATATCATAAGGAATAATTTGCCTATGTATTGTTTGCTGTAAAATTACTAAAAATGTCTGAATGGCTCTATGATTTTGAAAAAAATTCACAAAATCAAACTACATATGCTAAAATAACGTTGTATAAACAAAAGGGAGGCTGTTTTTAAATGGCAAAAAAAGTGAAAGAATATACAATTAATCCTGATCGTGTGGAAGAAGCATTATTAGTTCAAAATCGTATGCTTCTTGAATTATTAGTTCAAGTGTTAGATGAGCAATTGGTAATTGAGCGTCCAATTTTGCATGAACGCTTAGCTAACCTAGTAGAGCTTTCAAACCATGACCGCGAGTTAAAAGATACATTACACGGTTTAACTCAAAAATTATAATTACATACTAAACGGTATGGTACGGCATCCTTAATTATGGATGTCGTTTTTTTATTCAAATTTGCATTGTTCTTAACACAAGTTAGTTGGACTTTGTCAGTTAAAATTACTACTTTTTCATTTTATTTTTCGCTATACTATCGATATTGATTTGAAAAACAGGTGGAGGAGTTTCGCATGACAAATGATAGGACTGTTTTAACAGATGAAATTCTTCATTTTCTATATCGTAATGCATCATTTCAGGCTTTAGAAGAAGAGCAGCAACAAATACTTTTAGCTAAATTTAAGCATGAACCATTGTTTAAAGAAGTAGTTGAAATTTCCATTGCTCTTGAAGAAATGATTGAAGAAGTAGAGGCAACGCTGCCCAAAATACAGGATAAGGACTTTTTATTTCCACAAGAACAGCAAAAACTATTACTGAAGAATCGAACAGTAACGTGTGGAAATGTATTGTACGTTCCTTTTGATGAAATGGAAAATCTATACTCACCTATGATTGTGATTGTACAGCAATCTGACTCAATGAGTGAGTATGAAAGCTTTAGTAAAGGAACAATTCTGCCCTTGTTTAACCTTTGTGCTTTGCAAAAGAGGGATCTAATTATTCTTCCGTTTAGTCATACAATAGCTGAACCTCTTATCTTTAAAAAGGGAGCTCTGCAGATTACATTGTTTGAACGCTTCTTATACAAACATTTAAATGGTAATGCACAAATTGTCCCAGCTTTACAGAAGGCACTTGATCTATTTGACCAGGACAAAATCAATAATCAACGCGATTTAATGATCATTACGGACAATCAGTTTAACGATTTCCAACCATTAATTGAATCGGATTTCACGGAGCGTTTACGCGAACTGTCCATAGATATATCTGTTATAGCAATGAGTGAAACTGACTTTGAAGTACAGCCTATACCATTTGCAGATAAAGTATTTTTTGCAAATGAATAAGTATTGAAATGACGAATCCGAAATGGGTTCGTTTTTATTTGGGTATTTTTATGTGAAGCAAGGAATTTCCAGCAGATATGCGGAATATTAAATGGAGGGGTACATAAATAGAGAGAAATGGAGTGTTACGATGTATACAGCTTATTGTAGAACATTTCAAAGTTCGATGCGTAATGGTATGAAGCTGATGAACTGGAGAAAGCCTGATTTACTGCAAGGCGAAAACAGTATATTGAAATTACCGGTACTTATCCAGAAGTTAAATTTGAAGACTGTCCTGATTATTACAGATGAAGGGATTAATAAGCTCCAATTGATGGATTCATTATTAGTAGAACTGCATGAGCAAAATATTGAGTACGTCATCTACAGTAAAACTGTGCCAAACCCGACATTCACTAATATTGAGGAAGCATTGGCACTTTATTATTTGCATGATTGTGAGGGGATTATTGCCTTTGGAGGGGGATCGCCGATAGATTGTGCAAAAGCGGTCGCGGCTCGTATCGCACAACCTACAAAATCTATTCCTGATTTAAAAGGCTTATTTAAAGTAAGAAAAGAAATACCGCCCTTCTTTGCAGTTCCTACAACGGCCGGTACTGGAAGTGAGGGAACGATTGCAGCAGTTGTTTCAAATAGTGATACACATGAAAAGTTTGCCATTATGGATCCTGTACTTGTACCGCATTATGCTGTTCTAGATCCTGTATTGACTGTTAATTTACCGCCACACATCACTTCTACAACAGGAATGGACGCATTAACACATGCTGTAGAAGCCTATATAGGAAAAAGCAATACTGAAGAAACAAGAAAATATGCCAGAGAAGCTGTTATTCTTATTTTTAAGCACTTGTTAAGGGCATATGAGGATGGGTCCGATATGAAAGCGAGGGCTGAAATGCAACGCGCCTCTTATTTAGCAGGGCTTGCATTTACACGCGCCTATGTTGGTTATGTTCATGCAATCGCGCATACGTTAGGTGGCTTTTATCAAATTCCCCACGGCTTTGCAAATGCTGTAATTTTACCGCATGTCCTGCGTTTTTACGGGGATAGTGCAACAAAGCCATTAGCCGAACTTGCCAATATTGTAGGAATCGGGAATATTAATGATAATGACGAAAGAAAAGCTCAGCTATTTATAGAGGAGATTGAAGCATTAAATCTAAAAATGAATATACCTTCGAAAATAAAGGGAATCACCAACCGAGATGTGCCATTAATGGTCGAGCGTGCTATACAGGAGGCGAATCCGTTGTATCCTGTCCCACGAATTTTAAATGAAGATGAATTGTTTTATTTGTATCAAATAATCCAGGAATAATTAAAAAGGGCTGTGTTAAAGTCAATTTGGACTTATAACACAGCTCATTTTTCTTATTGTTCAAGTTGGGCATCAAAGTAGTTGAGTAAACCTTGATAAATTCCAAGTGTTGCTTGTTCTCGGTAGTAATCTGTAGTAATTGCTCGTTCTTCAGATGGATTACTTAAATAGCCTAGCTCCAATAAAATAGCGTTTTGACGGTTTTCACGCAATACTAAATAATCACCAAAGCGTGCTCCGCGGTCTTTAAGGTCAACTTTGGATGCGAGTCCTGCATGAACATATTCGGCAAGTTCCTGCTGATAGCTATTCGTATAATAAGTTGTAAAGCCACTAACAGAACTATCTTCAATTGCATCATAGTGAATGCTGATGAATGCATCGGCATTTGTCTGATGCGAAACAGCGACACGTTTTCGCAAGTCGACAAACACATCGGACTCACGTGTCATCACAACATTTGCACCAGCAGCTTGCAGTTTAGATCTGAGCAATTCTGTTGTCATGATGTTAATATCTTTTTCATCTGTCCCACGAGCTCCTGTAGTCCCACGATCATTTCCGCCATGACCGGCATCCAGTACGATCGTTACGCCTTTTAAAGTCCCTTTTTTTCGATCTTCTAACTGTTTTGTATTGTTTTGATAAGTTTGGCCTGTTGCACTACTCTCAGTTACAACCCAGTTTGCAACATAGGCTGTTCTCCCATCATTTAATTCGATTTTATACCAATCGCCTTCATTTCCCACAATCGGATATGTATTACCAGCATCTGCACGAGTCGCGACATTTGAAGAAGTGGATGCAGATTCACGTAAATTTGTCCCGTTATAAATTACTGTGACAAAGTTATTCGCCTCTTCTTGTTCTTTTTCAGAAGATTGTTCAGATTTCAGCTGTTTTGTAAATGTTCCATAAAAGCTATAAATCCAACCCTTATCTCCTTTTTTATATTCAATTTCAACCCAGTTATGATCCCGGCTAATTACTTTAAATTGCTGGCCATTTGTTGCCACGCCAAGTTTTTTTGCGGTTAAATCAGGTTTTTTCCGAATGTTTACGGCATTTACATTAATGGTGAATGTATTTGGATCAAATTGCTGAGGTGATACACTCGACTCTTCATTGTTGGTGTTCGAAGGTGTAGAGGGTGTTTCCAATATCGTCTCTTCTTTAATCGTCACATATTTTTCAAATACCCAACCGACCAGTTCTCCATTTTGAATTTGAATCCAATCTTGTTCTTGATGTAAAAATTTACTCTCCGTCCCGGAAGAAAGCTTTGTTAATACCGAAGAAGATAATGACGGACCAGCACGAAGATTTAAATCATTTACTTGAGCAATGACCGTTTTTTCGGATTTAGCAGCCGATTTACTTTCGACTGATTTGACTAGCCATGCTGCAACCCATCCTTCAACGTCACCATATTTGACATGTTGCCAATCTCCTTCTTTTTGTATCGACAGCAACTCTGTTCCTTCTTTTAATGTCTCAAGCACAGGGTAGGAAAGTCCAGGACCTTCACGCAAATATAATTTTTCTGCTTTTACAAATAAGTGCTCGCCATTTGCCGATACTTGGTTATTGGAAAAATTATACGGGAGAATGTTTGTAAATAATAATAAAAGTGATAGACCTATTAATATTTTGCTTTTATTCATAGCTTCCTCCTTTTAATTGGTTTGTACTTTTACAATGCTAAAAATATATACTCCTCTATTATAAAAGTAAATATGACAAAAAATATAGCGTTTTATTGAAAATGGTTGACAACTTGACATGACATCATTAAGATTAGTGTTAATTTAACAAAAGTAACATTGCCAATGACCAAAAAAGTAGCGGTTGCCAATGCTGAAAAGAGAGGGAAAGACATGGGCTGTAATCTTTCCTACAGTATGTAACAGGTGAACAACAGTTGAGAGGCGTTTCCTCGAAAAAATTTCTAGTAGGGGAAGACGGAATCGGCCGTTATCCGAATACGAGAGGATGTAGAAATACATCAATTAGGGTGGAACCGCGGAAGATGATAATAGCTTTCGTCCCTTGCATTTTTTGCAAGGGGCGGAAGCTTTTTTATTTTCCCCGAATGTTTGGTCAAATAAGAGAGGAGTCCTTTTCATGAATTTTAAAGTACCTAAAGGAACACAAGACATTTTACCTGGTCAATCAGAAAAATGGCAGTATGTAGAGCGTGTCATTAGAGATTTATGCGATAAATACCGTTATAACGAAATTCGTACACCGATGTTTGAATCCACTGAGCTATTTCAACGTGGCGTAGGTGATACAACTGATATTGTCCAAAAAGAAATGTACACATTTATGGATAAGGGAAATCGTTCGTTAACATTACGTCCGGAAGGCACAGCATCGGCAGTACGTGCCTATGTCGAACATAAAATGTTTGGTCAAGTAGACCAACCTGTAAAACTTTATTACACAGGACCAATGTTTCGCTATGAACGTCAACAAGCGGGCCGCTACAGACAATTTGTACAGTTTGGTGTTGAGGCAATCGGTTCAGCCGACCCTGCAATTGATGCCGAGGTAATGGCACTTGCAATGGATGTTTATACAACACTCGGTTTAAAAGATTTAAAATTAGTTATTAATTCATTAGGTGACAAAGATACACGTGATGCACACCGCAGTGCATTAATCGCGCATTTCACACCAATAGTGGGGGAGCTTTGCAGTGATTGTCAAAGCCGTCTGGAAAAAAATCCTTTACGCATTTTAGATTGTAAAGTTGATTCAAAGCATCCAGCGATGGCAACGGCTCCGGCATTAACGAATTATTTAACGGAAGGATCTGCCGAATACTTTACTAAAGTAAAACAATATTTAGATGTATTAGGGATTTCCTATGAAGTGGATCCAAACTTAGTGCGCGGCTTGGATTATTATAACCATACAGCATTTGAAATAATGATTACTGGAGATGGTTTCGGATCAATTACAACACTTTGTGGTGGTGGCCGCTATAACGGGTTAGTGGAAGATATAGGCGGACCAGAATCACCAGGTATTGGTTTTGCCCTTTCAATTGAACGCCTATTATTGGCGCTTGAAGCGAAAAACATTGAATTGCCTACTGAAAATGAGTTAGATATGTACGTAGTAGCAATGGGTGAAGAGGCGAAATTAAAAGCTGTAGAGCTCGTAAGTACATTCCGTGCAAAAGGCATTTCAGCAGATATGGATTATTTGGACCGCAAGATGAAAGCACAAATGAAAGCTGCTGACAGAGCCCAAGCAAAGTTTGTCATTGTGCTAGGTGAGACAGAGCTGGAAGAACAAGTAGTAAATGTAAAAGCAATGAAAACAGGTGATCAGACGAAATTGGAATTCGGTCAGCTTGTACATTACGTTTTAGAAAACAAATAGTTGGAGGAATTATAATGGCACAAAGAACACATGCATGTGGCTTAGTAACTGCTGCGGAAGCAGGGCAGGAAATTGTTTTAAAAGGTTGGGTACAAAAACGACGTGATTTAGGTGGATTAATTTTCGTGGATATGCGTGACCGTGAAGGAATCGTACAAGTAGTTTTCGGTGATCAAGCGAAGGATGCATTGGAGATAGCGGAAAAAATCCGTAATGAATATGTAATTGAAGTAAAAGGTAAAGTTGTTTTACGTGATGCGTCACAAGTAAATAAAAATATGCAAACAGGCGAAATTGAAGTGGTGGCTTCTGAGTTAACAATTATTAACGAAGCAAAGAATCCTCCGTTCGCAATTGATAACAATGTTGAAGTTTCGGAAGAGTTACGCTTAAAATATCGTTATTTAGATTTACGTCGTCCAGTAATGTATGACACATTTAAAATGCGTTCAGATGTAACACGTACGATTCGTAACTTCCTGCAAAATGAAGGTTTTCTTGAAGTGGAGACACCAATCTTAACTAAGTCGACTCCAGAAGGTGCTCGTGACTATTTAGTTCCATCTCGTGTTCATGACGGTGAATTTTATGCGTTGCCACAATCACCACAGTTATTTAAACAGCTACTAATGGTAGGTGGATTCGAGAAGTACTTCCAAATTGCCCGTTGTTTCCGTGATGAGGACTTGCGTGCTGACCGTCAACCTGAATTTACACAAGTGGACATCGAAACTTCATTCTTATCAATGGATGAAATTATTGAGATGAACGAACGTCTTTTAACACAAGTTATGAAAGATGTGAAGGGAATTGATGTTGTAACGCCATTCCCACGTATGAGTTATAAGGAGGCTATGGATCGTTTCGGTTCAGACAAGCCAGATGTACGTTTCGGATTAGAGTTAAAACAACTTTCTCATATCGTAAAAGACTCAGCGTTCGGTGTATTTGCAAATGCTGTAGTTAATGGCGGAGAAGTGAAAGCAATCAACGTAAAAGGCGCGGCGGCAAATTACTCTCGTAAGGACATTGATGCATTAGGTGAATTTGCAGGACGATATGGCGCGAAAGGTTTAGCCTGGTTAAAAGTGACAGAAGAAGGCTTAAATGGCCCAATCGTAAAGTTCTTTGAAGGTGATGCAGCGAACGGGATTATCGAAGCAACTGAAGCACAAGCAGGCGACTTATTATTATTCGTTGCAGATAAATCTTCTGTAGTAGCAGATGCACTTGGTGCATTACGTTTAAAATTAGCAAAAGAATTAGGCTTAATCGATGAGTCGAAATTCGAATTTTTATGGATTGTTGATTGGCCATTATTCGAATACGATGAGGCGGAAGGTCGCTATTATGCAGCGCACCACCCATTCACTCGTCCATTCGATGAAGATTTAGAGTTAATGAATACAAACCCTAAAGAAGTTCGTGCACAAGCATATGATATCGTATTAAACGGTTATGAGCTTGGTGGGGGATCATTACGTATTTATGAGCCTGATTTACAAGCGAAAATGTTCGAACTTCTAGGATTCTCTGAAGAAGAGGCACGTGCACAGTTTGGTTTCCTATTGGAAGCGTTTGACTACGGTGTTCCTCCACATGGTGGTTTAGCAATGGGTCTTGACCGTTTAGTGATGCTACTTGCTGGCCGCACTAACTTACGTGATACAATTGCATTCCCTAAAACAGCAACGGCAAGCTGTTTATTAACAGAGGCTCCATCACAAGTTTCAGATGCACAGCTAGAAGAGTTAAGTCTTCGCGTCGCTTTGAAAAAATAATAAAACAAAGGACTCGACAGCTTGAAAAGAAGTTTAAAGCTGTCGAGTTTTTCTAAATATTTCAAGTGAAATAGTACATTTTTATTATTTTGAACTAAAAATGATATTTTAATTGAATTATCAGAAATTTGATGTTAATATCTATTTAACACGAATCCTAAAGTGTTCGTCGCTAAATTTGTTACTTAACACTTTTGACCGAACATTAAATCGTTGGGAGCTACTTATTACCGTAGCGGCAAACATGCCCCATTTGGAGCGGGACGTTTAAAGTTACGACTAGTGCACCCCCTTGCTATTCATGCGGGATCAAAACGATGTTGTTTAGCAAGACGGCACATTTGGGATTCGTATTTAATTTCTCTACTCTTCGACTAATAAGTTAGAAGGGTATTTTTTTTGTTGAAAAATACACTATTTTATTTAACTGGAAGATTAAATTAAAACTTTATCAACACTCGAATACTTTTAATATGTTGCTTGCATATAAGAATTGTTGTCGTTATAATGCCTAGTAGAATGATAAAGATTGAGGGGTAAAATTAAATGTTACATCAATTTTCACGAAATGAGCTAGCTATCGGTACAGAGGGCTTACAAAAATTAAAAAATACAACAGTCGCAATTTTAGGTGTAGGAGGGGTGGGCTCTTTTGCAGCTGAGGCATGTGCACGCAGTGGTATCGGTCGAATAATTTTAGTCGATAAAGATAATGTCGATATAACAAATGTAAACCGTCAGTTAGTTGCGTATTTATCAACAGTAGGGAAGTCAAAATCAGCAGTTATGAAAGAACGCATTGCAGATATTAACCCAGAATGTGAAGTAATTGATATGCATATGTTCTATACGGAAGAGACATATGAAGAGTTTTTTGCACAGGGGATTGATTATGTTATTGATGCATCCGATACAGTCATGTACAAAATTCATATTATGAAGGAATGTTTAAAGCGTGATATTCCAATTATCTCAAGTATGGGTGCAGCTAATAAGATGGACCCAACACGTTTCCAAATTGCCGATATTTCGAAAACACATACTGATCCACTTGCAAAAGTAATCCGTACTAAGCTCCGTAAAGAGGGTATCAAAAAGGGTATTACAGTTGTGTTTTCTGATGAATCACCTATTGTTGTACGTCCAGATGTCGCGCAATATGTAGGGAAACCTGAAGCAGAAATTCGTAAAGCAAAATTACCGCCTTCTTCAAATGCATTCGTACCATCTGTTGCTGGTTTAATTTCAGCAAGCTGGGTAATCAATACCATTTTAAAAGATGTGGAAATTAACCGCGTTCAAGGATAGTATAAGGAAAAAGCTGTGTAAAAAGTCAAAATGACTTTTTACACAGCTTTTTTTCGTAAAGGATGTCTACTGAGATGTCCTTTCGGATACCTATATATTTATTGAATTATTTTTAATGCTTGTTGATAAGTTTCTTCAATATTTTTCGTCACATCGTCTTGATCTTTAGAAATTCTCTCTAAAACGTTGCATAGTTCATCAATGGAGCTAGTACTTTGCTCAATAATTGCAGCGAATTCGTTTGTTGCAACTTGTACTGATTCGCCATTTTTTTCTATCGATTTTACGCTTGTTGAAAACTGAGTTAAATTTTGCTGTAAATTATTCATAGCTTGAAATAAATTCGTGAAAGTATTATTAGAATTTTCAATCATTTGAACTTGGATTTCGACATGATTTAATCCATACGTTAATCGATCAAGAGCAAGTTTATTATACGAATTGACCTGTGCTAAATTTTCATCAATCTTTAGTACAGTATCATCTGTCAAGCTTGCCAATTTACGGATTTCCTGTGCAACTACCGCAAATCCTTTTCCATGTTCGCCTGCACGCGCAGCTTCTATAGAGGCATTCAATGCCAATAAATTGGTTTGTTCCGTAATTTTATGAATTGAATAAGCAAACTGATTCGTTTCATTTATTTTATCTGATAAGGACATAAATGTCATATTAAGGTCATTGAAAAATGCAGTAAACTGATCAATTTCCTGCTTGAGCTTTGTCATGGAATTGACTCCATCTACAGCACTCACACTTCCATCTTCCGCTTCAGTGACAATTTTATTAAGCTCTGTAACGATGGAGTGTAGCTCTCTATTCGTTAAATCGGTGTTTTGAACAATGGATTGTACGTGATCGGATTGTTTATGTGCCCCGGTTCTCACTTCTTTTAGAGAAGCCAACATTTGTTGATGTGCAGCACTCGATTGATTAGTACTGTCTGTTATAAGTTCAAGTTTCGAAGTGATACCTTGCACGGAAGATTCCAGAAGCTGATGCAATTGTTCTTCATGAACAGCGCGCTCGTTTGCCTGAATCATATAATTCTCAATATTGCTGAACATTTTTTTATTTTGTCTCACTTGTAGAAGAATAGCGACAAACATTAAGGTTTGAACTACGAAAACATTTGCTGGATCAACGGCAAAACCTTCAGTATCCATAGTGAAATTAAATACCAAACCAAGAGTAGAGGCAATATATCCTGCGCACAGAACTTTTATTCGATTGTGGACACTACTTAAAATTAGTACAAAAATACTTAAAATAATTGTCGCTAATGTTACTTTATTGGTAATGATTGTACCGTACACAGTCAAGACTGACGCGATGATAACGACGTATGGAAAATAAGGATGCAATACTACTACTTTTCGTTGGATAAAGTAACATATAAGTGTAATAGTCAAAGGGATAATTAACGATAGAGCGACTCCGATGGGACGATCAATAATAAGTTGGGCAACGCTGCCTAAAAAAGCGGCCATCCCGTAGACAATCATTAAAATTGTGTTTTTTTCTTGTAAATCTTTTGCATTTAATTGATGAATCATAATATCACCTTTCCATAAAATGTCGTTATTTTACAACAAATTACATGCTTTTATTAATTTATACAGTATTTTCCTCACATTGTCACGTCTTTTTGAATGACTATTCATTTCATTTTTTTGGTTATTATTATTGTGATAAAATAATAAGAAGAGTGTGAAAGGGGACTACCACAATGCCAATTCTACAGTTGGAGTACCGGGGGCTTAATCTATACGATTTGGTGGATACAGTAGAAATCGCGATTGATGCCGATTTACAAATGATTCACATTTATGATACGCAGCAAATTGTAGAACCTGAGTATGATTTTTCAACGAAAAGTTACATGTTAAGTGAAGGGTTTTGGAAGATGGCTAAAACGATAAAAGAAAAACAATTTTTTCTTGAAAATGAAGAAAGTAATCTGGAAATGTGGATTACACCTTTTAAATGGGTTTTTTATAGTTCTAATCAATTAATTAAAGTTTTTGAAGATGGAAAGATTAAAGTACACTCTATAGCCACATGTTCTGAAGATATGCTATTGTACGAAAAGTACTTTTCTCGTCTGAAGGGCGAATTTTTCAATGGCAAATGACATAATATTCTATTAAAGGGGTTAATAATGGCAAAAATATGGCAGGATTTAAGTTAATTCTTCGTTTTTGCAGTATAATACCTTTTTTTTGTTATAGTAAAGATACGTATTGATTATAATGCATGGGGATGCAAGGAGGACAATAGAATGACAATTGAAATGAAAAATGATTTATTGAATTTACCTAGTCTACAATTGAAAATGGATAATATCGTTTTTGATAATATTGATACAAAGCCTAATTGGTCAAAAGCTTATGAACAGCTTGACGAGCTATTGCAGAAGGTAGCTTTCAATTTTATTAATTATATTGCAAAAAGCAATGGAGAAATGCCACCATCAACTACTTACTGGACTTTATATATGGACATTACTTCAAAACTTCTTTATTTTACTGGTTTAGCTCATTCGAATTTAATTGCAGAAGATGATGCGGATGCACGTGCACATATTATTGAGCTTTATCATATTAGCGCAGGCTGCATTCCAAATGCCCTTTTGGAAAATAATGAAGAATTAATTTCTGAAATTAAAAAGAGTATCCAGCAATTAAGTGGTCAAGAAGAAGTAGAGTTGCAAGTTGCAGAAAATTTAGAAAACTGCATGGAAAAATTTTATGCTTTTACGAAGTCCTACGAATAAAATAATGAAAGAGCCATTTTCTTAAGCTGAAAATGGCTCTTTTTATAATTATGAGTTAGAATACCGCAGATTAACTTTTTGTTTCATTGCGGAATGATTTTAATTTTTCATAAATTGCAGCCATTCTTTTTTCTTCCCCAGCAATGACAGGTTGATAAAATTCCAACCCTACTAGTTCATCCGGTAAGTATTGCTGTTGAACCCAGCCTCCAAATGTTCCAATTGGGGAATCGTGTGGGTATTTGTATCCGACATGACCGAGGGTTGCCGCTCCCGCGTAGTGTGCATCTTTAAGATGGTTCGGAATAGCACCTGTTTTTCCATCATGGATCGCAGCTATTGCTTTGTCGAGCGCTTTATAGGCTGAATTTGATTTGTCAGAAAGACACATTTCCACTACAGCCGTTGCGAGGGGGATACGGGCTTCAGGTAAACCGAGCTTTACGGCTGCCTCAGTTGCTGCCTGTACATTTGCACCTACACTTGGATTTGCAAGACCGATATCTTCATACGCCATGACGAGAAGTCGCCGGCATACTGCAATTAAATCTCCACTTTCCAATAAGTGGGCTAAATAATAAAGTGCTGCATTTGGGTCACTGCCGCGGACAGACTTTTGAAGGGCTGATAATAAATTATAGAAATTCGAACCCCCTTTACCCCCGAAAACACCAATCCGTTTAGCGAGTGCCTCTATCGCATTATCATTTAATTCAGTAACTCCATCCACTTCATCTGAAGCATAATATACAGATTCAAGCAATGTTAAAGCTTTCCTCGCATCGCCGTTTGAAGCATTTGCAATATTTTCGATTTGTGTAGTTGTTGCTTCTATTTTTTCATTCCCTAATCCACGTTCTTTATCTTTTAATGCCATGTGAAGTAACTGTTTTACATCTTCTATTGTGAGCCGTTCCAACTGTAAAATTTCCCCACACCTTGAACGAATGGCTGGGTTGACATCGTGAAATGGATTTTCAGTTGTTGCACCAATAAGGATAATTGAGCCGTTTTCAACATGCGGCAGCAATGTATCCTGCTGTAATTTGTTGAAGCGATGTATTTCGTCGAGAAACAAAATGACCTTTCCGCTCATCCGTGCATCCATCACAACTTGTTCAATGTCTTTTTTTCCGGCATGAGTTGCATTTAAAGCGAAAAAAGGGAGCTTTGTACTACCAGCAATGGCATTTGCGATTGAAGTTTTTCCTACTCCTGGAGGACCATATAGCAGCATTGACGGAATATGGTCTTTTTCAATCATTTTAAAAAGTGGTGTATGTGGGCCAATAATATTCTGTTGTCCGACAATTTCCCGAATGGTACGAGGTCTCATTTTATAGGCGAGCGGTTCGTTCTGCACAATTGTTCGCTCCTTTACTTTTTTATAGAACATAAACTTTATATCATTTATAATAAAGTATTTCCGAGTGGTTTAAAAGGAGTTATGGTATAATAGATGTTATAAATGGACTAGAAAATAGAGGTGTTACAATGAAAATTTCAACAAAAGGTCGTTACGGTTTAACAATAATGATAGAACTTGCTAAACAATATGGAGGAGGACCAATTCCTTTGCGTCAAATTGCAGCAGACAAAGAGTTATCTGAAGCATACTTGGAGCAGTTAGTTTCTCCACTCCGTAATGCAGGACTTGTAAAAAGTGTACGTGGCGCTTATGGCGGTTATATGTTAGCACATAAGCCAAACGAAATTTCAGCTGCAGATGTTATTCGCGTATTGGAAGGTCCGATTCAACCGGTCGAAGGAATTGAAAATGAAGAGGCTCCTCAACGTGAATTGTGGATGCGCATCCGGGATGCAGTAAAAAATGTTTTGGACACAACTACAATTGAAGATTTAGCGAAATATACAAATAATGAAGTATCTGACGGCTATATGTTTTACATTTAGTGTTATTTAAAGGAGTTAGTTAGTTTGAAAAATACAATTTACCTCGATCATGCAGCCACGTCACCAGTAGCACCTGAAGTCATTGAGGTGATGGCCCGTGCAATGGCGGAGGAAAGTGGAAATGCATCAAGTATTCATACAGTAGGACGCCGTGCACGTAAAGCACTGGATGAGGCGAGAACAAGCTTGGCTCAAAAAATCAACGCGAAATCGTCTGAGATAATTTTCACAAGTGGAGGTACAGAAGCCGATAATATGGCTATTTTTGGTACTGCCTATGCCCGCCAACATGAAGGGAAGCATATTATTACCACTCAAATTGAACACCACGCCGTTTTACATGCATGTGAAAAGCTTGAAAAAGAAGGCTTTACGGTGACTTATTTACCTGTCGATCGCACAGGCCGAGTAAGTGCAGATCAAGTAAAGGCTGCTTTACGTGAAGATACGATATTGGTAACGATTATGTATGGCAACAATGAAATTGGTACGATTCAGCCAATCGCTGAAATTGGAGAGGTTTTAAAAAACCATATAACAACATTCCATACTGATGCCGTCCAAGCTTTTGGCTTAGAGAAGATTGATGTTGAAGCACTTCATATTGATTTATTAAGTGTTTCTGCGCATAAAATAAACGGTCCAAAAGGCATCGGTTTTTTATATGCAAAAACAGGTGTAAAAGTTTCAAGCTTACTGCACGGTGGTTCTCAAGAAAAAAAACGACGCGCAGGAACGGAAAATGTACCGGCTGTTGTAGCATTTTCAAAGGCTGCAGACTTAGTCGAAGAAGAGCTTCAGCTGCGCAAAGAAAAATATAATAATTTTAAAAATATTTTAATTGAACAGTTCAGAGTGGCAAATATCGATTTCCATATAAATGGTCATCAAACAGACGTGTTGGCACATGTGTTTAACGTGACATTCCCAGGAACAGATGTAGAGTCATTTTTAATCAATCTGGATATGGCTGGAGTACTTGTATCGAGTGGTTCTGCATGTACAGCAGGTTCGATCGATCCATCCCATGTATTAGTGGCAATGTTTGGACAAGATGCGCCTGAGCTTCGTAGTTCCATTCGTTTCAGTTTTGGGTTAGGATTAACAGATGAGTTAGTGCGAGAAGCAGGTAAGCGTACTGCTGAAATTGTGAAACGTCTAACTTCGTAAATATATAAGGAAGACTTCGCGCCTTTTACGCGATTTGTCTAAGAAAAGGTGAATAGTAAATGGTAGAAACAAGAGATCCATCTCAAATCAGAGTTGTAGTCGGTATGAGTGGTGGAGTAGATTCATCAGTTGCCGCTTATTTATTAAAGCAACAAGGCTATGATGTAATCGGTATTTTTATGAAAAACTGGGATGATACAGATGAATTTGGCGTATGTACAGCGACAGAAGATTATGATGATGTAATCGCAGTATGCAACCAAATCGGCATTCCATATTATGCGGTCAATTTTGAAAAACAATATTGGGACAAAGTATTTACGTACTTCCTGGAAGAATATAAAGCAGGTCGTACACCGAATCCGGATGTTATGTGTAATAAAGAAATTAAATTTAAAGCCTTCTTGGAGCACGCACTGGCACTTGGCGCGGATTATTTAGCGACAGGCCACTATGCACGTGTAGCACATGACGAAAACGGTGTGAAAATGCTTCGAGGCATTGATAATAATAAAGATCAAACGTATTTTCTGAATCAGTTAACTTCAGATCAGCTTGAAAAGGTCATGTTCCCAATCGGACATTTACCGAAGCCTGAAGTTCGTAAAATTGCGGAAGAAGCAGGTTTAGCTACAGCGAAGAAAAAAGATTCAACAGGTATCTGTTTCATCGGTGAACGTAATTTTAAAGAATTTTTAAGCCAATACCTTCCTGCACAGCCAGGCAATATGGAAACATTTGATGGTGAAGTAAAAGGTACACACGATGGTTTAATGTACTATACATTAGGTCAACGTCACGGCCTTGGAATCGGCGGAGACGGCGAACCATGGTTTGTTGTAGGTAAAGATTTAACACGCAATGTATTATATGTTGGCCAAGGCTTCCATCACGATGCACTGTATTCCGATGCATTGACTGCCGTAAAAATGAGTTTTACAGGGGAAGCGAAAACGGGCACATTTAACTGCACGGCTAAATTCCGCTATCGTCAGGAAGACTCACCGGTAACCGTAACAATGCGTGAAGACGGTACAGCTTATATTGAATTTGCCGAGCCGGTTCGAGCAATCACACCAGGACAAGCTGTTGTTCTGTATGATGGAGAAGAGTGCCTAGGTGGCGGTACAATCGATGGCGTGTTTAAAAATAGCGAAAAGTTAACATATGTAGGGTAATTTACGGTAGACGTTCATAATAATTGAGCGTCTATACTTTTGTTTTGAGGTGGAATAATGGATACAAACTATAATGAAATTGGAATTAAAGCATTTCAGGAGAAGCGTTATGAAGAAGCTGCACAAGCTTTTACCCAAGCAATTGAATCAAATCCAAATGATGCAATAGGTTATGTGAATTTTGGTACACTCCTTGCAGCTATGGGAGATATCGAAAGATCAGAACGATTTTTCCAAAAAGCGATAACGGTTGATGAAAAAGCGGCCACGGCATATTATGGCTTAGCAAATCTATATTATGAAGCAGAGCGTTATACGGAAGCTGCAAAACTGTATCAAAAGTCGATTGATTTTGGTATAGAAGGAGCAGATGCGTATTATATGTTGGCGAAATCCTTTGAGCGTGAGCAACATTTTAAATTGGCATTGCCATATATGCAGCGTGCTGCAGAGCTTGCGCCAAAAGATCTGCAAATTCGTTTAGCTTACGGCATATTACTTTGTACAATGGAAATGTTCGATTTTGCAAAACCAGAATTGGAGTTTGTAATTGAAGAGGATTGGAATAATGCAGATGCACACTACAATTTGGGTGTATTATATGCAGTTTCCACGACAGATACAGACAAAGCAAAATATCATTTAAAACAAGCTTATACATTACAGCCAGAATTCGAACAGGCGAAATATTTATATGATATGATTTGCCAACGTTCAAATTAAATAGTGTCTATTTCTATAAAAAATATAAAGGAGTGGTGATTGAAGATTATTTTTCATTCATCACTTTTTTTGACTTAATAATGATAAAGAAATGAAATATATATTATGAAAACATTATGATATGATGGATTAAACTGACAATTGTTTGAGGTGATAACATGCAAGCTAAATTAGATAAATCAGACTGTATGTTTTTAATTTCGGATGAGAAGTTAAATCAATTTCAACAAATGATTGATGAACTTGATTTATTTACACTTGTACTTCCATTTGTTGAAGAATCTTACCAACGTTCTATTTGGATATTGGATATTTGGTATTCAATATCTAATGAAGAAATCAATCGTATATCCAATCCGGAAAATACAATGATCTATCCATATAGGAATTCAATATTAGGGATTATTAAAACTTTACCAATAAAACGTTATATACAGCTTGCTCTTTATGAGAATGAAAGGTTAGCATTTTTATGTGCTATTTATATTTATAATGAGTTAGATGATTTTATTTCTAAGAAAATGGCTATAAAAGAAGAAGTTAAGGAAAACTTTGATGCACTAAAGAAATATAGCAATAAAAGTTTAAGACCCTTTTTTGACTCGAAATATATTGAATATGAGAATTATCCCAAAAAATTAGCTATGTTGCAGAATACTGTCGTAAATGAATTGCACGAAATACATAAAAAATATGAAATACCATTGTCTTGGACTTTCGAAAAAGCAATTGATGATGCAAGCAAAGTTTATGAAGCGGTGTTCGGGCTAATAAATGATTGGGGTGGACGTGTTCCATGATTATTTCAAATCAAATAGAACATTTAAAAAATTTGTATAAAGACCTGAAATTTTTGGAAGTTATCCAATTTGGAACAATTACGTTACCTATTACGCTCCAAGAAAAACGGTATGATGATGCACTGATCTGTTATCAGTATCTAGCTTCTGCTTACTATGAAAACGGAAGCTATGAAAATTTCCACGTTGTTATGACAGAGTATGAAAAGTTATGTTTAACATATGGGAAAGATGAAAATAAAATGTATTTTTATTATTTATATAGCCTTTTACAAGTTATTGTTAGAGACTTTGATGCAGCGGTAGAAGCAACAAAAAAATCAATCAAATATGCACATTTTTTAAAGTATCATGACCTAATTGTGGTGAATTATTATAATATTGCTGCCCAATTAGTCCATAAAAAGGAATTGGAAAAAGCAAGAATAGGAATGAGCTTGGCGAAGTTTTATAAAAATAACATTTGCGAATCAAATATCACGATTGTTAGAGGGTATATAGGGGCGCTCTATTATTTTGCAACAATGGGCAACAATGAGGAATTTCAAGAAGTAAAGCAGGTTTTTTTAAAACTTATAAAAGATAGACAAACATTTTATGATGCAAAGATTTCGTTTGCAGAAGCAATCTTAACATTAAACTTAGGGCAACTAGAGGAAAGTGTTATATTTTTTGAATATGCATACCTTCGATTTAAAGAGCAACAAAATATTATGTTTTTAATAAATATAGAAGAATATATTAATAATTTTAATCTAGGTGAAAAATTTCAATATACAAAAGAGCTAAGAGAAATTATTAAAAATTCACATCGAAAACCGTTGGATATAAATAATGTTAAAAGTGTATTGTCAGATTTATTTGAAGATGATGCTTCCACCTTATCTATCAAGTATCCAAATGTCATTTCGAAAGAGCTAATCGTACAGCATGTTGAACATGCCCTTCAAAATAATGAAACACTGTATTGTTTCCATTGGTGTTTTATTACGGATGAAATTGAAGAGTTATTTGGTAAGTTATTCGTAGAACAGTTGTTGTTTACATTATTTGAAACGGTTTATCACTTCATTTTTAAACATAATGCAGAAGTTAATGTCCTATCCAAAAATGAAGGAGAGGCATTTATAAGGGGTATATCAGAATCGGAATTTTTCGAACTGTTAATGGAGTTAGAAGAGAAGCTACAATCAAAAGTAGTACATTCTAAAATGGGGATTTTGGAAGTACCGATACATTTTGGTTTTATACATTCAAATCAATTGCCAGAAAAGCAAGCTTCTTATGAACAATTAACAGCTCATGCTGATGCAAGCCTGTATTATGCAAAGTCACACGGGCAACTTTATATTTATAATTAATTCGAAATAGTTTGAAAAAAATATATTTAAGCTTTACAATATAACGTATAGTAAAAGCAATGATGAAAGAAGAGTAGTAAAGTTTCGTTTTCTAGAGAGCTAACGGTCGGTGGAAGTTAGTAAACACACTTTATGAATGGAATTTCTAGCTGCACGAAGGAAATGTCGTGCCGTAGCTCTCACGTTACGAGATTTGAGTGGACTAATTTTTTTAGTCAATAAAGGTGGCACCACGGCTCTTTCGTCCTTTAATAACGAAAGGGCCTTTTTGTATGCATTTTTAGTTGAGTTGAGGAGAGATGAGCATGGTAGTTGAGATGAGAAGTTATGTAGTAAAGCAAATAAATGGAGATACGTATACACCGATTTCTATTTATGAATCAGTGCAGGGGACAAAAAAAGTATTATTTGAATCGAATGCTAAATTTAAACATAATGGGCGCTATTCATTTATTGCATTTAATCCTGTAGGGGAGTTAAAAGGTGATGCAACAACGAGCACATTCCGTATTCATGACGAGCCTTTAGCAACCGAGCAACTCCCTGTTCTGGCAAAGTTAAAAGAATTACTGCCGATTTGTAATGAGCAATTTCCGTTTGCCTTTTTCGGTGGAGCAATTGGCTATTTCGGCTATGAAACAGCCTTCCACTTTGAAAATATAGGGGAAATTGTAGGCGACAACTATAATATGCCAGACGTTCATGTATATTTTTATGAAACATTTATTGTAATTGATCATTTATTGCAGCAAATTTCGATTGTTGCACTCGATCTTTTTGAAAAAGGCTATTCCGCTGAACAAATGCAGCAGAAAGTGGATGTAATTGAACAGATGCTTACTAAAGCAACACAGTTAATACCTAATAACCCTGTTGAAGTGAAATTTTCGCCAACGATTAAAAAGGGCAGCTTTATCGAAATGGTAGAAACTGCGAAAGAACATATACGTAAAGGTGATATATTTCAAGTTGTTTTATCACAAACTTTTGAAGCGGATTATAGTGAAAATCCATTTTCGCTTTATCGGAAATTACGTACGTCAAATCCATCTCCTTATATGTTTTATATTGATTTTGACGATTATACGATTTTAGGAACATCACCTGAAAGCCTAGTAAAAGTTCAGGATGGTATTGTGACGACGAATCCGATTGCAGGAACGAAACCTCGTGGGAAAACACCACAAGAAGATGAAGCATTGGCGACATCGCTTTTACAGGATGAAAAGGAAATTGCCGAGCATAAAATGTTAGTCGATCTTGGACGAAATGATGTCGGTCGCGTTGCACAAATCGGAACGGTGCAAGTGACGAAATATATGGAAATCGAAAAATATAAATTCGTTATGCACATCGTGTCGGAAGTGTCTGGCAAATTGCGAGATGATGCACATTTAGTCGATGTTCTTGCATCAAGCCTGCCTGCTGGAACTGTTTCAGGAGCGCCGAAAATTCGAGCGATGCAGATTATTAATGACTTGGAGCGTCGCAAACGCGGCATATATGCTGGGGCAATAGGTTATTTATCCACTTCAGGCAATATGGATTTAGCACTTGCGATTCGGACGATGATTGTAAAAGATGGGAAAGCCTATGTTCAGGCGGGTGCCGGTATAGTGTATGACTCAGTGCCGGAGAAAGAATACGAAGAAACGTTAAATAAGGCAAAGGCATTGCTGGAGGTGCGCTCATGATTTTACTCATCGATAATTATGATTCGTTTACGTATAATTTGTATCATCAAATTGCAGAGTTTGGTGAAGAAGTAAAGATTGTTCGGAATGATACTGTAACAGTTAATGATATTCGTTCAATGAAACCGAAAGCCATTGTTATTTCACCAGGTCCTGGTGAGCCAAAGGAAGCGGGTATTGTAATAGAAATGATCCAACAGCTATACACAGAGTTTCCGATTTTAGGTATTTGCTTAGGGCACCAATCAATTGGGGAAGCTTTTGGGGCAACAGTGAGCCAGGCGAAAAATATAATGCACGGCAAAACGAGTAAGCTTCGATTTGATAAAAAAGGTTTGTTTGAGCATTTTGAAAGAGAAATTGAAGTGATGCGCTATCATTCACTTATTATCGAAAAAGAGACATTGCATGAGGAATTTGAGATTGTTGCAATAAGCGCGGATGATAAGGAAATTATGGCGATTCAACATTGTAAGTTCCCTGTATACGGTTTACAGTTCCACCCTGAGTCTATTGGAACAAAGCTTGGTTCTGAGATAATTAGGGAATTTCTAAAAGAGGTGGAGGTCCGTGTATGATTCCAAAAGATAAACATGATTTAGCGGCAGTGGAACAGTTAAAAAAAGCAGATGCTGAATTTGTCATCCCTATATTGCCACAGCTGCTTGAATGGATTCAGGATATGAACTGGCCGATAGCTGAGCCAATGGTCGAACTATTGCTTCACTATCCAAATGAGATAACTCCACTTGTTGAAGAGGTTCTTCGTGGAGACGATGATATGTGGATCTACTGGTGCTTAGTAAGCATCGTACCGAAACTACCGTTTTATTCGAAGCTTGTATTGGCAGATGCAGTGGAGAAAATTGCTGATCTGGAGGAAAACCCATTTAATGAAAGTAATATTGAAGCTGCTAAAGAGGCATTACAAAGTTTCGAACCATAAAAATTTCGCCTAATCAGATATCTGGTTAGGCTATTTTTTTGAGGAAATTGAAAAGAAAATGAGTCCAACTTTAAATTATATCCGTCTATAAAAACTGTATTACTCTTAAAAATACCGTTAAATAATAGGATATTAACGATGCAAACTTCGACAATTTTAATCCTCTCTCCTTATTTTGGCTTACCAATTCCATTAACCATTCTATGTATTGTATTTTTTATACTCGTAACGTTTTTCGTAATCATGCCATTATATCTAGAAATACAACAGGAGGAAAAATTTTAATTTTAAAAAAAATGCAGCCGAATTCAAATGTTCGGCTGCAGTTACTCTTTATATGTCAACGTTATAGTAATTTTGTAATATCAGTTTCAGCCTTCATTGGATTATCCTTTGGGGCATAGCGTTTAATGACATTGCCATCCCGATCGACTAAAAACTTCGTGAAATTCCATTTTACCGATTGACCTAAAAGTCCTTTTGCCTCGGAAGATAAATGTTTAAACAATGGGTGAGCCTCTGCGCCGTTTACTTTAATCATTTCATGCATTGGAAAAGTTACGCCATAGTCCATACGGCAAAATTCAGCAGCATCTTCACTTGAAGATAATTCCTGTTTAAATTGATCTGATGGGAAACCAAGTACGACAAATCCTTCTTCTTTATACTTTTCATAAAGTTCTTCGAGTTCAGAAAATTGATTCGTAAAGCCACATTTGCTCGCTGTATTGACGATCATCATTACCTGCCCTTTATAGCGGTCTAATTCATATTGTTCCCCTTTTTCTGTTTTAACCGGGATATCATAAATATTCATTAATACTCTCCTCCTAAAAACCTACTAATATTATATTTTGTATTATTATCGTACGGAAAAAATACCTGTATGTAAAATAATCCATTCCAATAGAATGAAAAATTAAAATATAATTATTGTCGAAAAAATGTCGAATGAGGAATTTTATTATGTAAACGTGACAGTTGTCACTGTGTGAGAACTATGTTTGCGCTTACATTATGTGGAGCAAATAATTTTATACATCAAGGGGATTTACAATGACAAAAAAAATTGCATGGGTTACAGATACAGCGGCATTATTATCACCGGATTTTATAAAGAAGCATAACATACACGTGCTTGCATTGAATATTGTTTTTGAAGAGGGCGCATTGCGCGAAACAATTGATATGACACATGATGAATTTTACGATAAATTAAAAAATGCAAAAGCACATCCAAAAACATCCCAACCAGCTTTTGGTGAACATGTAGCACTATATGAAAAATTAAAACAAGAAGGCTATGATTGTGCAATTGCCATTCATACATCCGAGCAATTATCGGGAACAGTATTAAGTGCTCCAATGGCCGCTGCACAAGCGGGTTTTAGAAATTATGTTATTGATGCAAAAATTGGGTCCTACCCAATGCAATACATGCTGGAGTTAGGATTGGAACTGGAAAAAGAAGGCCTAGAACCTGAAGAAATAGTAGAGAAAATTGAAGCAATGCGTGGAAATGCAGAACTTGCCTTTATACCAGCGAGCTTAGAACAGTTGAATAAAAGTGGAAGAGTTTCAGGGACAGCTATGTTTCTTAGTAATTTATTAAATATTAAATTAGTCATTGAATATAATAAAGAAGGCGGCGTAGAGGTTGCACAAAAAGTACGTGCCGATAAGCGTGCGAAAAAAGCCGTTATTGAAAAACTACAGCACGCCATTCAAAAATCACAGGTAAAAGAAGTGGCTGTTATACATTGTAATAATCTTGCTGGAGCAATTGAGTGGAAAAAGGAACTAGAAGTTCAGTTTCCCAAAATTATTTTTACTCCGACACCATTATCTGCATGTGTAGGTGTTCATGCGGGTGAAGGGACTTTAGGTCTAACTTGGGTACGTGAATAGAAAAATGCAGGGTATCATTCAGATGCCCTGCATTTTTTTGAAGTTTAAATTAATATAATGAATTAAGCTAGCGAAAATCAATGTCATTAAAAGGGAAGATGCCATAAAGGTTACCGTACCTGTCCAGCCGTATTTTGACCAAAACAAACCTCCGATGGTTCCTCCTATACTGGAACCCATATAATAGGCAAATAAGTATAAGGAAGAGGCTTGTGCCTTATCGGTCTTTGCTAATTGAGTTACCCAACTGCTTGCTATGGAATGGGACCCGAAAAAACCAAATGTAAAAATGATAAGACCCATAATTTTTAATGTTAAATTTACTGGAAAAGTCAATAAGGTCCCGGCCAGCATAATAATTATACCGCTATATAAAACCTTTTGACGTCCATATGTATCGGACAAGCTGCCAAACCAAGCGGAGCTCCATGACCCGACTAGGTATACGATAAAAAGCCAACTGACAATTGTCATGCTTAAAAGATACGGTGGCTCGACTAATTTGAATCCAATATAGTTGTACATAGTGACAAAGCTACCCATTAATGTGAAACCAATCCCAAATAATAATACAAGTTTTTTGTTTTTAATATGCTGAAGCAATGTTTTTGATAACAGTTTAAACTGTAATGGTCGTGGCTTGAAATGTTTCGATTCCGGAAGTGCCCAGACGAAATAACAACTTATAATAATGCTGATTACACCAAGAACAATCATACCTATTTGCCAACTGTAAAGATCAGACATTGTACCAATAATGATTCGCCCGGATAGTCCTCCAACAGCATTTCCACTTATGTAAAGTCCCATTGCAGCACCAAAACTTGATGGATCCATTTCTTCCCCTAAATATGCCATTGCAATTGCGGGAACCCCTGCAAATACAAAACCTTGCAGAATTCGAAGTACAAGAATAGCTTCAAAATTAGGTGCAAAAGCTAATGCGAAAGTTAGGAAAGATGCCGCAAATATCGAGATTGTCATCAACTTTTTCCGTCCCCACGATTCGGATAAGGAGCTGAATAGTATAAGGCTAAATGCAAGGGCAGAAGTAGCTGCAGAGAGCGACAAGCTTGCTATAGCCGGGGAAACATTATAGTCTTTTGAAAACTGGGGCAGAAGTGGCTGTGTAACGTAAAGATTTGCAAAAGTAATAAAGCCCGCGGAAAACAGAGCGATATTCGTCATTGTAAATGCTTTCGTTCCCTTTTTTATGTATTCCATAATACCCCCATCAATCGTGAATAGCTGACCACAAGGACAGCTTTTCGTATTCGCTATTCCATTGATTGTCCTGTTAACACTTTAGCAATTTGTTCAATTGTCATGTCAGAGTTCAATTCAAAGGCACCTTTTTGAATGGAGCGTGCGTAATCCGGTTTGGATAAATACAACTCGAGCTCGCGTCCATTTGTAACAATACCCAAATCTTCTGCCTGCTGTCCGATTGTATAAATGGAAACATCTTCATATATATAAATCGTCGCTTCTGTAGTTTGCTTATTATTCGCTGTTTCTTCATTTAAAGAAGAGGAATCCTCTGAGCGATTCGTTTTTTCAGGTGTTTCATTATTAGATTTTTCTTCTGAATTAGAATTTTGTTTGTCCAATTGCTCGGTTAACAAGGTTATTTGATCTTCATAATCTTTTAACTGCTGTTCATATAGCGCTATATCTTTTTGTTCGGATTCAGTTTCAATAGAGGGTAGATCAATTACAGCGATGCTTGCACCCGCAACAAATAGACCGATTCCAAATGCTCGCAACGAGGATTTCATTGTTTACCTCCATTTGCCAAAATCGATTGGATTTGAGCATGTGATAAAGTGGAAAGCTTACTGATTTCATCAATTGATAAACCTTGATTGTTTAATGCCAAAACCTGGCTTACTAAAATTCCGTTAATGGGCTTATTATTTTTTTCAGATTTTAATCCCGATTGGGTACTATTGTGTTGGGCTGTTTTCATTTGATCAGCCACTTTCTGAAAAGAAGTAAAAGCATCTGTTTGGTTGGTTTCGGGTTGCTTCACCTGGAAATTCGGTTCTACCAGTAACTCCTCCTCCAATAGCTTAATCCGGCGTTTTAAAGCATTAGTTTCCTGATAAATATTAATAGATAAATCTTCTACATCTTTTTCAACCTGTACGGACTTATCTTTTAAAAATAACGATAAGATAATGACGATAATTCCTACAATCATTAATATCGAAGAAAGTTCCATATATATTCCTCCGTTTTAATTTACTAATCTTATTAAAGATGTAATGAAACTGGCACTTGTTTGTATAAAAACTTGCCATCTCATTACAGATTCACTTTATTTTAACATAGTAAAACTTAATAATAAATCATACTAGATTTTTTGAGAGAGTGTGTTATAATAGGTAAGTCGTATAAATCATGCTCAAATAAATTTATTCTTAATTTAGAGTGGGAGGGTTAATGATGCGCGTAAACATTACTTTAGCTTGCACAGACTGCGGCGAACGTAACTACATTTCAAAAAAGAACAAGCGTAACAATCCAGAGCGTCTTGAACTTAAAAAATATTGCTCTCGCGAGAAGAAGTACACTCTTCACCGTGAAACAAAGTAATAATCGCTCAGTTAGCCAAAACCACTTGTGGGTTTTGGCTTTTTACTTGAACATGGACAATGTTGAACGTTTTTATGATGGATGGATTAAAAATTGATCTATGATAATAACTGTTAACTTTTATATGAGGGAAGCAGGGAGATTTGGTGGATAAAAGGGATTATCGTAAACAAGTGCAGGAAAATTTGAAGCGTATGACTTATCAAACATATCGTGAGCGCTCATTGAATTTAGCCAGACAGTTATTACAAGAACCTTCCATTAAAAACGCTAGTACCATCGCAATCACTTTATCAAATCAACCTGAAGTAGAAACAACGTTTATAATCGAGCAATTTTGGTTATTAAATAAGAAGGTTGTCGTTCCAAAATGCAATCCTGCAGATCGTTCGATGCAGTTTTATAAAATAGATAGCTTTGCTGAAACGGAACGGGCATACAAAAATATTTTAGAACCCATTCCGGAATTGACACAATTAGTCGATAAAGAGGAAATAGACGTGATAGTTGTTCCAGGTGTAGTATTTGATCGTCAAGGCTACCGCATCGGTTTTGGTGGTGGTTATTATGATCGCTTTTTGGTTGGATATAACGGAAAACGCATTTCCCTTGCTTTTGAAGAACAGTTGTTGAATGAAGTGCCGAGAGAATCACATGATCTTCCGGTACATATACTACTTACAGACAAAGAGCGCATAATTTGTGCATAAATGTTGGAGGAACGACAAATGAAGTCAATGTTGGATATAATTGGATTGCTGAAACAATACGGAATTTACATTTATACGAAGGATCGTATTGGTGATCTATATTTGATGGAAGATGAGATTAAGGAATTATATAAGACAAACGTACTGGATATTAAAGATTTTCAAATGGCTTTATTAATTTTACGTCAAGAAGAGCAAAGGCTTAAGCGTGAAAATAATTATTAGTTATTGTATAATACTAGGTATCGTTTACTTGACTGCTATAACTAGGGGTTTTAAACGTTCTGATAATTATACCCTTAGTTTAACAGCGGAAATTAACCGCTGTTTTCATATTTTACGAAACCTTTTCGTTTGTAATACGTACTAAATAATAGTGTAATTTTCAAAATGCATTTTCAGTATTTTTTCAAAGTATTACTATTGCGTATTAGACTGAAAAGCTTTAAGATATATTTTGTTTCACTTGGAATTTGGGATTTACACAAATAAAAATAATATATTTAATAAATTTGAATATGTAAAGAGAGGATGTATAGGATATGAAAGATTTTAAATGGCCTAAACATTCGATATTAGCGATTGCCGTAATAGCAACATGGATTAAAACTGTAATTGTTTATGAAACAAGTTTTGATATGAAAATAGAGAATGCGATGCAATTATTAATTTTAATCATCAATCCTTTAAGCTTTTTGTTATTTTTCTATGGATTGGCATTATTTTTAAAATCATCAAAGGCACGAAATCGTTTTATCGTTGGCGGTAGTATATTACTGGCATTCGTTTTATATGGAAACGTAGCTTTCTACCGTTTTTATAATGATTTTGTCACATTGCCGGTATTATTTCAAACAAGCAATTTCGGAGAGTTAGGAACATCCGCGGCAGCAATTATCAATTGGACGGATATTTTATATTTCATCGATGTTGCGATTATAATAACTGTACTGAAGCTAATGCCAAAAGCTGATCAATTCCAGCCAATTCGCAAAGATGCACGTAAAGCATATTTTGTGATGACAGCTGCAGTATTATTTTTGAATTTGGGATTAGCAGAAACAGAACGTCCACAGCTATTAACTCGTGCGTTTGATCGTGAGCTGCTAGTTAAAAATATCGGAACTTATAATTACCATCTATATGATGTGTATGTGCAATCTAAATCATCTGCTCAACGTGCTTTAGCAGATGGTAGTGAGCTTGTAGAAGTGAATAACTATATACGTGCTAATCAGGCAGAGCCTAATATCCAAATGTTAGGTAAGTATGAAGGACGCAATGTCATTGCTATATCATTGGAATCATTGCAATCCTTTGTTATTAATAATGAAATGAATGGGGAAGTTATTACACCTTTCCTTAATTCATTAACACAAGATAAAGATACGTACTACTTTAGTGATTTTTATCATCAGACAGGACTAGGAAAAACATCCGATTCAGAGTTTATCTTTGAAAACTCGTTATATGGTCTAGGCCGTGGAGCAGTATTCTTTACACATGGTGAAAATACGTATAACTCCTTTGCAGAGCGTTTAGGAGAGAATGGCTATTTCACGAATGTTATGCATGCGAACAATAAATCATTCTGGAACCGTGATATGATTTATAAATCGTTTAATATAAATAAATTTTACGATATTGAATCATATGAAGTAACTGAAGAAACATCTGTAAACTGGGGATTAAAGGATGTTCCATTCTTTGAACAATCAGCAGCATTGATGAAAGAAATGCCACAGCCGTTCTATAGCCGATTAATTACATTAACAAACCATTATCCATTCTATCTGGATCCGGAAGATATGATGATTCCAGAATATGATTCTAACTCCGGTACATTGAATCGTTACTTCCAAACGGTTCGTTATTTGGATGAATCAGTAAAGGAATTCTTCGACGATCTAAAAGAACAAGGCTTATATGAAAACTCAATTATCGTTATGTATGGTGACCATTACGGAATATCAGAAAACCATAATAAGGCGATGGCGAAATATTTAGGTAAAGAAGAAATCACACCTTATGACAGCGCATTATTACAGGCTGTACCATTATATATTCATATTCCGGGCGACAATGAGGGACAAGTGATGGATAATGTATCAGGGCAACTGGATATTCGTCCAACATTATTGCACCTTCTAGGTATTGAGACATCCAAAGATATGCAGCTTGGGGCAGATTTATTTTCAGAGGAACATGAAGATTTCGTTATTTTCCGTGATGGCCGTTTTATTACGGATAAAGTAGTTTACGCTGGGGAAGTTTGTTATGACCGTGCTTCAGGTGAATCAATTGAAATCGATGAATGTCAGCCATATATTGACCGCGCTACACAGGAATTAGAATATTCCGATCAGATTATCAATGGCGATTTATTACGCTTTTATGATTCGGAAACAGGTAATTTATTAACAGATCAAGATTATAAATAACAAAAAGCTGTTCTTGAATATTAAATTCAAGAACAGCTTTTTTATCTGTATGAAAAAAACGCACCGCCAAAGTAGCGATACGCTTTTCCTTTTTTTGCAATTAGTGTGTTGGTGGATAACCTTGATTTAAAACTGTCATGATAACAAACCAACCAAATACTCCTGCTGCTAAAGCATTGAATGCTACAGCTAAAAGATTTTTTTCCTTGATTGATTGGAATATGCCAACTACGCCAAAAATTGCAACTAAACCAAAAATAACCATTAATAAGTTCATAATAAATTGACACTCCTTTAAGACATTCCAAAAAATGTCGCAACAATATTCCTCTTTTATTGTAAAGGTTTCCAATTCGTTTGTCGAGAACTAAAAATGACGTTTGTTTGAACGTTAGTTTTCACTATCTAGGAAGAAGAAAAAATGTATAATGAGAATTGAGGTGATAGAGATGTTAAATATAAGAAAGTATAGTTTAGGCCCAGTACAAACAAATTGTTATATTGTAAGTAATAAGAAGAAGGAATGTCTTATTTTTGATCCTGGTGAAGAAGCGGGACGAATTATTGGTGAGATTCGTAAAAATGGATTGAAACCATTAGCCATTTTATTGACGCATACACACTTTGATCATATCGGTGCAGTGGATGCCGTAAGAGAAACGTATAGTATTCCTCTATATGTACACGTAAGGGAAGTGGATTGGTTAGCTGATCCGCTGAAAAACGGCTCAGGGAAGTATGCGGAGTTGCCAAATTATAAAGTGGGGAAACCTGATGAAGCGCATATTATTCGTCAGGAAGGCGAGCTGGAAATTGGCGGATTTACAATGGGTGTTATACATACACCTGGGCATTCACCAGGTAGTATATCTTTTATTTTTAAAGAAGATGGCTTTGCTATTGTTGGGGATACGTTATTTGAACAAAGCGTCGGTCGAACGGATTTACTCGGAGGTTCAATGGAGATTTTACTTAAGTCGATACATGATAAATTATTATCATTACCGGAAGATACAATTATCTATCCAGGTCATGGAGAGTATACGACTCCAGCGGCGGAAATGAATTCCAATCCATTTTTAAATGGATTTTAAAAGTATGGTCTTTATATAATGCAATTAAATTTAAAATAAAAAAACGACCGCTCTTAATTAAGAGCGGGCGTTTTTTAATG
>NZ_JAXCLE010000018.1:0-66453 GCF_037027585.1 Solibacillus ferritrahens
ACCCGCCCGCGAAACGCGTCCCCTGGAATGGAAATCAACGGTTTTCATCAGTTAACTTTATTTTAAAACAAAAAAGACTGTAGGCAAACTCGAATTTCTTCGAGTTTGTCTACAGTCTGAAAGCCACTTAGACAAAGTGGCTTTATTTTATTTTGTACATGTATAAACTCGGTAACTAAAAGTTTCTTGGTATTTTGAGATGATTTCCAAATGTTTTTTCATGACGTCGTATAGCACTGGATCAATTTCATTGGAGTAATGAAAATCGGGTTCCGATTCAATAGTGGTATGATGCTGTATTTGAATATTTTTAAAGCCAATCTGTTTTAATAATTCCGCCCAGTCCTTTTCCATGAGTAGGGAATCAAGACCATAAAACTGCATGATTTCTTGCTCTTGGGTAACGTCAAGGCGTTCGTTCAATGTTGGCTCAACAGCAATGAACCGGCCGCCATTTTTTAATATGCGATAAATCTCACTTATGGCTTTTGGTTTATTAACAAATGAAATGACGGATTCAGAAATAATAAAATCAAAGTGATGATTCGGTAAGGGGATATCTTCAATGGAGCCTTCTATAATTTCTACAGGTAAATTATTAATCTTCATTCTATGTCTGGCCTTTGCAACCATTGTCGAATTAAAATCAAGCGCTGTCACTTTAGCTTGGAAAGTTTGTGACAAGTAAGCTGCTGTTTGACCAGTACCACAGCCAGCATCTAAAACGTGACAAGTACTGTTAATATTTTCGCTTTTTAATATTTCTTCTGTTAGCTTAATTCCGCCAGGGTGTGCACCACCAATACCAAGTTCTGCGAGAAGTTCTAAATAGGAATTTTTTATTTGTTTCACCTACTTTAAATTTTGATAAAGAAAGAAAAAGTCACACTTTTTGCATTGTTCTAGAAGGTTATTACATGCTTCAAGCCACGATGTGAAGAATATATTGCTTTGTATCATATGTCAGTAAAAAATGATGGTTCTTTTTTGGGAGTAGAATAAGGATATTTAATTGATGTTAAAACCTACTAAATTAATAAGATAACAAATATTTAATCAAAAGGCTTGAATTCCAATTGAAAAATATTGTATTATATTCCTATAAAGAAACTAGGTATTTAAATTGGGGGAATAATATTGTTACAGATGGCTTTAACGGGTATCCTTTGTGGTGCTCTTTTAGGTTTTGTAATGCAGCGAGGACGCTTCTGTTTAACAGGCGGTTTCCGCGATATGTACATTGCAAAAGATAATCGCATGTTTTATGCGCTACTTGTTGCCATTGCCGTACAGGCAGTAGGTGTGTTTGTACTAATCGGCGCAGGTGCGTTTGAGTATACAGTAGGGCAGTTTCCATTGTGGGCAACAATTGGAGGCGCATTTATTTTTGGTATAGGTATTATTTTTGCTGGTGGTTGTGCAACAGGTACTTGGTATCGTGCAGGGGAAGGTTTAATCGGAAGCTGGATTGCATTGGCGTTTTATATGTTAATGGCAGCTATCATGAAGTCAGGTCCATTAGCACAATTTACAGTGGATGCACGTACACCGGTAGTCGGTACAGATTCGATTGCAGAAACATTTGGCATTAATGTTTGGTTTTTAGTCATTCCGTTTGTAGCCTTGGTAGCATTCGTTGTTTACCGTGAATTACGTAAACCTCGTGTAAAAATTCCAAGCTTAAAACCAAAGAAAACAGGTTTAGCGCATATTTTATTTGAAAAGCGCTGGAATCCATATGTGACAGCAATCTTAATCGGATTAATTGCGACATTGGCATGGCCGTTAAGCGCGGCATCAGGACGTATTTTCGGCCTAGGTATTACAACACCTTCAGCAAACCTTCTCCAGTTTTTAGTAACAGGAGATTTAGATATTATTAACTGGGGTGTGTTCCTAGTACTAGGGATTTTCTTCGGCTCGTATTTCGCAGCAAAAATGAGCGGGGAATTCCGTTTACGGACACCTGATACAAAAACAGTTGTACGAAGCTCTAGCGGCGGTATTTTAATGGGATTCGGCGCTAGTCTTGCAGGAGGCTGTTCGATTGGTAATGGTTTAGTAATGACGTCTATGATGACTTGGTCAGGCTGGACGGCTTTAACATTTATGATTCTAGGAACATGGACAGCATCTTATTTCGTATTTGTGCGTCCGTCAAAACAACGTGCAGCAGCGCGTGCATAAGGAGAGATTTTATATGAAGAAAACATTAGAAGTATTAGGAATGGTTTGCCCATTCCCGTTAATCGAAGCAAAAGAAGCAATCAAAGAATTAAATACAGGCGATGAGCTGGAAGTACAATTTGACTGTACACAAGGAACAGAGTCAATTCCTCGTTGGGCAGCTGAAGACGGTCATGAAGTGACGAACTATGAGCAATTAGGCGAAGCATCTTGGACAATTACGATTAAGAAAAAATAATTTTTCTACGGGCAGCATCTCGAATTTTGAGGTGCTGTTTTTTTGTAGGGGTGGGTTTAAGGAGCCGGTTCGTTGGTATTTTATTAGAACAATTGCGCGAGTTATTAGAAAAACTCGAAGTGATATTAGAAGATTGAAAGGTGATATTAGAACAAATTGCTCCCATTTTAGCACATCTTAAAAGTATATTAGCAAATCGGGATTTTATTAGAACAAATAAATTTATATTAGATGATTTCGAACTATATTAGAAAATCTACAACGACCGTGTTCGAATTTTATTTAATTATGGCAACAGGTTTAAATCCTTCCCAGTAATTCTCAAAACGTTCATTTGATATGTTGTTTAAAACTGTGTCTATAAGCTTTTTCATATAATTCTCCTATTAAAAGATATTAAATCCAAAATGCCCAAATTATAAATCTGACACACTACCAACTGTCCTAATTACCTATAGTATAAACCTATTTTTTAATAGTAACTTCTACATATTCCAAAAAATTGGAATATTTCGATTTCCCATCAAAATATTGCTTCACCTCATAGATAGGGCACAATACATCATCCATTTTTTTAGAATAAAGAACAGACTCATCTTGTACACTTATTGAATAGTTATTTAAATGCACCGTATTTTCTCTTATAGAGTTAAAATCAAACCAGCGATATTGACCATCTTTGTGATGTTTAATTACTTCCCCTACATAGGCACCGATGCGTGTTATCAAATTATCATGATGTTCTTTTAACAGCTGCTGTCCGAATTCTGTTTGAATTAATCGATCAGCATATTCATTAACGAGACGAACACTATCTATTGAAAAATCTAAATTAGCTTTTGTTAAATTGTCTTTATCCCATTTTTCAGATGACACATCTTTAAATAACATTTCAGCACTATATTTCTTGTCATTTTTGATTAATTTAGATCTAAAAAACATTTACTCACCTCTTTTTTTATTATATAACAACCTTACTAAAAGGGGACGTCTAGCTTGTTGCAAGTATTTAAGGGGGGAGAACTAGATAACTTGTAATAAGGTAATTAGTTTTATAGATTATTCAAAGTTAATTAAAATATCTTCAATTTTACATGTTTCCATAATAAAGGAACTAATATCGTTTTTTAATGTGACTTTTATAGAATAGTCTTTAGCTTTTTCAAATATAACTTTTTGGGAATTTTCTAACTGGACTATTAGTTGATTTTCATTATCTAGTGTTTGCTCAAAAACAGTTCTTAACATTTGGAAGTCGGAAATAGTAAAGTCGCCTGCAATATGAATTTGTGTAATGCCAGATATGTTATTCTCTTTAGAATTAGGAACCATATATTTTTCAAACCCTTTTCGGATTTTTTCACTATCCATTTGTTGAAAACCAATTTGAAGGGGGATATTTTCGAAAAAATTCAAAAAGCTATTTTGCCAGGGCATCGTTTTTGAAAATAACTTAAAGAAAAATTCAATCTTAATTCTTTCAGGATTGGAAATCAAAATTCCTTCTTTTTGTAAACGCTGAACAATAGCATCAATATTATTTACATCAATCATTAGGCAAATTAATCCTCTATGTCCCGAATTATAGGCATGAACCCATTCAGGCCTCCATCCGCCGCCATCGTTATTAGTAATGGTGATTAATTCAAAGTATTCATTTCCTGTCCAAATATTAGTTGCTTTAAACCCTTTAGTACCTTTACCCTTTTTTACATTATAGGGAAGGCCAGCTTTTTTAATTTGTTGAACTTCCTCACTTTCTTGCTGGTAATTTGGATCTACATTTATTACTAGATGGTCAAGTTTCATAATGGATCACTCCTTAAGGTTAATATACTCAACATTGAGTATATGGGTATTTTTTTGTTCCTCTTTTAATAAGAGGAACAATTAAATTTTATTTATAATTATTTAATAAATCCTTCACAAAGTTAATTTGCTGTTCTAAAATATCCACCATGTTTTTAGCTACAATAGACATCATTGGTGAAAACCCTTTTGGTAAATGTTGTTCCTTTATTGATAAACCGCTTTCGACTATAAGGAGTTCATTTTCAAGCATTTTCAGTTGATGCTGTAACGCTTCTATTGCTCGGTCATTTTCTAATTGATCAATCATAGATAAACCAGCGTATAAAGAGAGGGGATAGGGTACATTAGAAGAAACAATAGAGTTGTAAACAAGCTCTTTTAAATGCGCTCTTCCTAAATCAGTAATTTTATAAATAGATTTTTGGCGATTGCCACTATGTTCAATATGATCCAGTTCTATATAGCTATTTTGTTCCAATTTTTTTAGCGCGTGATAAATTGATCCTACAAGTACGCCCGACCATCTTTCTGCTTCGTTCTCTTGTAACATAGTTTGTATATCGTAACCAGACAATGGCTGCATATTTAATGCACCCAAAACTAGAAGCTGAGTCAAAATAAACCCTCCATAATAATACTTTATGTTGAGTATTTTACTTTGAGTAAATTACGGAAGTCAATAAAAATATGGAGTGTGGAAGGATTTTAATTTATATGAGATGAATTACTTATACAATGCAATTATTCGGAAATAGTAATTTTTAGAAAAAAGCGTCTGAAATTGGCTAAATTGCATAAGAAGCGCACTATTTACGATAATTTTTAAAAAAAATTAGCCGATTTTATTGACTAAGCATGGTACTATAGAATGGTGACAAATTAGAGGTAATAAGAAATAAAGGGGTAAGAATATGACGTTGTTTGACGAGAAAATTCAAGGATTGTTACAGCAATCGGCATTACAATACATAATCTATAAAGAAAATGAAGATACAGAACGAATTGAAAAGCTGCATCTTTTTGCACGCAAGCTCTTACAGAAGGAGTTTGTCATCGGTTTTGCCGGTCACTTTTCTGCTGGTAAATCAAGCATGATTAATGCACTTTCGGGTGAAAACATTTTAGCGACAAGTCCAATACCAACAAGTGCGAACATTGTAAAAGTGCATAAATCGGATGAGGATTTTGCTATTCTTTATTTGCACAATGAAAAGCCGGTAAAGTTTGAAGCAGGCTATGATATTAAACAAGTGAAAGAACTAAGTAAAAATGGCGAATTAGTATCGCAAATCGAAATTGGACATAGTACGTCAAGTTTACCTGAAGGCGTTACCGTTATGGATACTCCAGGTGTTGACTCGACGGATGATGCGCATGCAATGAGTACAGAATCGGCACTGCATATAGCGGATATGGTGTTTTATACAATGGACTACAACCATGTGCAATCAGAGCTCAATTTCCAATTTACAAAGCAGTTAATGAAATATAATCCGAATGTATATTTAATCGTCAATCAAATTGATAAACACCGTGAAGCGGAATTATCATTTGAAGATTTCAAGCAATCGGTGCATAACTCATTTGCAGCATGGGGTGTATACCCGAAAAATATTTTCTTCACATCATTACGCGAAAAAGAGTTACCGAACAATGACTTTGATCAAGTGAAGAAAATTGTCATGGATTCGATGAATGACTGGCAGGAGCAATTAGTTTTAACAGCTGAAAACACATTAAAAAAACTACAGCATGAGCATGAATCATATTTAAAAGAAGAAAAGCAGGATCGCTTTGAAACCTATGCAGAAGTCGTATCAGAGGATGACTGGCAGCACCGTGATGATATTTTAGAGCAATATGAAAAATTAACTCGTCAAACTGAACTATTCTCATTTGATGTATTTGATAAGCAGTTCGATGAAAAACGAAAAGAACTACTTACAAATGCTGCGATTATGCCGGCAGATGTACGTGAAAAATTACGTGCCTATCTGGAAAGTCAACAAGAGGACTTTAAAGTAGGTGGACTGTTTACCGCGAAAAAGAAAACAGCAGAAGAGAAAGTGCGCCGCCAAGAAGAGGCTTATGCGAGCTTTAACCACGTCGTTCAATCTCAGATTACTGGTCATTTGAAAGCATTGATGAAGCAAGCGTTGAAAGATGTTGGTGCATTAAATGATGAGCGTGCAGCAGGAATTGATCAGAAGGAATTTAATTTCCCGTTTTCGATTATTGAAGAGCAAGTGCAAAAAAGCGGTGTAATTACAGGGGATGCAGTATTAAACTTTGCGAACCGTGTATCCGAGGCGACAAAACGCTACTTTATCCAAACAACAGATGCTTGGAAGCTTGAGCAAAAAGAGACATTGGAGCAAGTGGCGAGAGAAGCAGCAGCACCGGTAAAGTTAAAGATCAATGCGATGTCCGAAAAAGTACAAGCGCTTCAGCATATATTACAAATTGAGAAGTTCGAAGCATTCAGCAATACATTAATGAAGCAAGTATCAAACGAAATTCGTGCGGAATCGAAAATCCATCTGGAAAAATGGAAACGTGAGCATGAGCAAGCATTGAAAGATATTCGACCATTTAAAGAGTCGATGTTGCAAATGACTGCACAAGATAAACAGCTTGAGGACGAGCATGTACTGGAAAAAATAGAGACAGGCTTAAACGTGGATGCTGTTATTGAAAAAGCCTTAAAGACTGCCAACATTATTAAGGATGTTCAAGGCTTTAAGGAAGTTTCTAGCTTCTTAACGAAAAAAGTAGAGCGTTTGCAAAAGCGTGATTTTACAATTGCTTTATTCGGTGCATTCAGTGCAGGTAAATCAAGCTTTTCCAATGCTTTAATGGGTGAACGCGTTCTGCCGGTATCACCTAACCCAACGACGGCAGCGATTAATAAAATTCGCCCTGTGTCGCCTGAACATCCACACGAGACAGCCGATGTTCATCTGAAAAATGTAGCGCAGCTATTAGAAGATATTAAAGGCTCTTATGCAGCAATTGGGTTGCAAGTAAATTCGCTGAAAGAAGCTTATGACCGTGCAGCAGAAGGATTGGCTGTTAAATTATCCGATGAGCGATTAAATGTCCATAAATCGTTTATCCGCGCCTTTTCAGAGGGCTATGAATCGTTTGTGCCGAAGCTCGGTACGACTTTGCGTGTTAATCGCCATGATTTTGAGAAGTATGTTGCGCAGGAAAACCGTTCTTGCTTTGTCGATAATATCGATTTTTACTTTGATTCACCGCTTACTCGTATGGGCGTAACATTAGTAGATACACCTGGTGCGGACTCTATTAACGCACGCCATACAGGAGTAGCGTTCGATTATATTCGAAATGCTGATGCTATACTATTCATCACATACTATAACCATGCATTTGCAAAAGCGGACCGCGAATTTTTAATTCAATTAGGCCGTGTGAAAGACGCATTTGAATTAGATAAAATGTTCTTTATCGTAAATGCAATTGATTTAGCCTCTACAATGGATGAAGAGGAAGAAGTGAAGAGTTATGTTCGTTCAGAGCTTCAACGATTCGGCATTCGTTTCCCAAGACTTTATGGGGTATCAAGTTTGCTTGCGCTGAAGGAAAAGGAAAACCAGAATGATCTTCAGTCAGGTATGGCACCATTTGAAGACGCATTCCATCATTTCCTGAATGATGAGCTAATGGGCATTGCGGTACAGGCGCTGCAGGAAGAAGTGGAAAAAACCGAGGCGCGACTCCATGATTTAATTACGCAAACGGAAGAAAACCTAAAGCGTAAAGATGAACGATTAGAAGAGCTTGCACATTTGGAAAAGCTTGTACGTTCAAAATATCAAACAACCCAAACAGCTATGCTGGAAAGTGAAATGAAGCAGGAACTGGATGAGTTACTATACTACGTATTACAGCGTGTGTACTATCGTTATCCTGATTTCTTCCGTGAAAGCTATAATCCGTCTACCTTTGCACAAATGCCGCCACAGCAAGCATTACAGACGGCATTGAAAGAAGTACTTCAAGCATTAAGCTTTGACTTCGCACAGGAAATGCGTGTAACGAATTTCCGATTAGCACAATTTGTTGAGAAGAAGATGAAGGCACAATTTAAAGATGAAGCCCGAGAGCTTAAGGAGTTAAATCCAAGCTTTGCATTTTTAGGCTATGAATCAAAAGAACCGCAGTTATTGGAATTCACAGGACCGTTTGCTGAAACGACTCCTTATGAAGGGGTAAAATCACACTTTAAAAATGTGAAGGCCTTCTTTGAAAAAAATGAAAAAGAGCAATTACGCGATGCATTGGAACAATTAACAAAACCAAATGCCCAAAGTTATTTAGAATTGGAAAAAGCTAAGATTCTCGAATGGGCAGCAGGCTTTATAGCAATTGAAGCGGAAGGGCTACGTCAACACATGATTGAACAGGCAATTGAGCAAGTTGAAACTGAGCGCCTATTGTTGCAGGAAGAAAGCCACTTAGCTGTTTGGAAAGATATCTTCGCACAACTTCAAGCATAAGGAGGATCTTTTTATGACGAATGTTTTTGTAACTGCCGATAAAATCGAACCGACAGGCCGTCTAATCGATGCAAGATTTGATATGGCAAATGTAGAATTAGGAAAAGCTCTGTATGAGGAAGGGCATGTTGAAGGTGCTGTATTTTGGGATTTAAATACAGACTTATCCGATTTAGCAAAAGGAGAAGGACGCCACCCGCTACCAGAAAAAGAGCAGCTTCAGGAACTATTTGAAAAGCATGGACTACATCTTAATGATGCGATTTATGTATATGACCAAGGTGCAGCACCATATGCTACACGGGCATGGTGGATTTTAAACTATGCAGGATTTAAGCATGCTTATGTTGTCAATGGTGGCTTCCAGGCTTTTATAGATGTAGGTTTTCCTATAACGACTGAAGTGCCGACATTTCAAAAGAGTGAATTGCAGCTTCAATGGAATGATGAGATTTTACTGAAGCGCCAGGATATTGTAAATATTGTCGAAGGAAAAACAAAAGCTACTTTATTGGATGCGCGTTCAGCAGTCCGCTATAATGGCGAAATCGAGCCGTTGGACAAAGTAGCCGGACATATTCCGACCGCCCAAAATTACGACTGGGAGCAGCTACGTGATGGTTCAAACTTAGTCATTACTTCTTCACTTCTAGACAAAGTATCAAAGGAAGAGAATATTGTCGTTTACTGTGGTTCTGGTGTCACAGCAACACCAATTTACTCAGTTTTAAAAGAAGCTGGGTATGAAAATGTCCAAATTTATATGGCAGGGTACAGCGACTGGGTAAAACATCATCCTGTTGCAACGTCCAAATAATTAAGCTGAAAATAAAAGTGAGCCGTTATGTGAAATTCTTGCATAACGGCTTTTGATTTATGTATTAGCTAAATTATGGGGTAAATTCCCAAGGATTATGTTAAAGTAATATTGTAGAAAAATATAGAGTAAAGGAGTGAATCGCTGTGCTATTTAAGAAAAAGTCGGAAATAAGCGAAAAATCTGGAGTGAAAATGATTAATGGCTTTGTGAAATTCCAATCTGTCCGTTTGAATGTATATTGCTTTGAGTTTGATGGTGTTTTAATAGATACTGGTGCAGCATCACTCCTTGAGGAATTTAAAACATTTTTTAGTATGATGGATGTCGATCAGGTGATGTTGACTCATTATCATGAAGATCATACCGGTGGGGCGCACTTTTTACAGACTGAATACAATTTACCTATATTTATGAATGATACTAGAATAGCGGAATGCGCATCCAAAGCAAACTATCCTTTATATAGAAAGCTATTTTGGGGGACGAGAAAACCATTTGAAGCACTGCCTTTGGAAAATCATTTCTCGTCAAGGACAGGCCGCTGGAAAGTAATCCCGACTCCTGGACATACAAATGACCATTTGGCTTTTCTAAATGAAGAGACAGGGCAGCTCTTTACGGGGGATTTATTTGTGACACCAAAAACAAAAGTCGTGCTGCGTGAAGAAAATGTTCCACAAATTATCAGCTCTTTGGAACTTGCCATTTCACACGATTTCCAGGAAATGTACTGCAACCATGCGGGGTATATAAAGAATGGAAAGGAAGCTTTACTGCAAAAACTTGATTTTTTAAAAGAACTTAGTGGCAAAATAGAACAGATGGCGGATGCAGGCATGACGTCTCCTGAAATAACGAACCAGCTTTTTGATAAAAAATATCCAGTTACAAAATTATCATTGGGTGAATGGGATGCGGCACATATCGTAACATCCGTATTAAAAAATAAAATATACAACAAGTAACTGTTTAGTAGAAAAACTTACTAGGCAGTTTTTTACTGTTGTTTAATAGAAAAATACTTATTAATATTACATTTGTTTTGTAATATTAAATTTACAATCGCTTAACAATATAAATGGTTTAAAAGCTGTATCAAAGGGAAGAATATATAATTTTCTCTCCTATCTGTCGAACAAACGCCGAATTACAAGAGGATTTTAGAGGTTTCTGAATATTTAGTTATATATTTCGCTATTTTGAAGCAAGATTATAAGAAATATTTATTATTAGATTGTAAAGGTTTTGTAAATAACATAAATTAATGTTGAAGAAATTGAAAAATAGGTGGTATGATAACCTAGGTTTTAATTTACATACTTCATTTTAGGGGGATTTTATTCCATGTTCAGCTCAAAAAAACCAGATCCATTTTTTGAAGGATTATTAAATATTGCAAAAAATGTACAAAACGGTGCCAACTATGCAAAAGAATCAACAATTTCTACAGTATCGGACTTAAAACAAATACAAATTAAAATGAAGTCTTATGAAACAGCTGGTGATAAATTAATTCACGATTTGATCGTGAAATTAAATGAGTCCTTTATGACACCAATTGAACGTGAAGATATTTTAGCATTGGCAATTAAATTAGATGATATTTTAGATGGTATTGAAAATACAATTGCCCACTTTGAAATGTATGCATTTACAGAAGTGAATCAGTATATGAGAGACTTTGTTGACTTTATCGCGAAATCATCTGATGAAGCAGTAAAGGCAATGGAATTATTAAATAAAAAAGATTTAATTGGTATGCGTCAACATGCCATTTTAATAAAAGATTATGAGCGCGAATGTGATGAGATTTTCCGTAAATCTATTACAGAACTATTCCAAGTTGAAAAAGATCCAATTCGCTTAATTATTTTTAAAGATTTGTATGAGCAATTAGAAGAAATTGCCGACTATTGCCAAAATGTAGCGAATACAATTGAAACGATTATTATGCGTAATGCATAATTAAAAAGGAGTAGACTATGGAAACGTTATTAATCATTACCGTACTCGTTGTTATTTTTGCGTTAGCATTTGATTTTATTAATGGATTCCATGATACAGCAAATGCGATTGCGACATCTGTTTCAACGCGTGCGTTAAAGCCGCGAGTAGCTGTTCTAATGGCTGCAGTAATGAACTTCGTTGGTGCGATGACTTTTGTGGGAGTTGCAAAAGCAGTTGCATCTGGAATTGTTGATCCCTTCTCGTTAAATGCATTCGAAGGTGATGTGACTGGATCTGTTGTTATTTTGGCGGCGTTAAGCTCGGCGATTACTTGGAACTTGTTAACTTGGTATTTTGGTATACCATCAAGTTCTTCACATACATTAATCGGCTCAATTGCAGGGGCAGCAGTAGCCTCAGCCGGAATGGATATTTTAAACTATGAAGGTTTCTTTAAAATTTTACAGGCATTAATTATTTCACCAATTTTAGCTTTAACTGTAGGTTTTATCGTGATGAAGCTTTTCAAATTTATATTCAAACGTTCACCGTTATATAGTACAACGAAAGCATTCCGGTTAACACAAATCGGTACGGCAGCTTTACAATCGTTTACACACGGTACAAACGATGCGCAAAAAGCGATGGGTATTATTACAATGGCTTTAATCGCAGCAAACTGGCAATCGACAGATGAAGTACAAGACTGGGTACGTTTTGCCTGCGCATTGGCGATGGGTCTAGGAACGTCTGTTGGTGGATACAAGATTATAAAAACAGTAGGCGGCAAAATCATGAAAATCCGTCCAGTAAACGGTGTTGCGGCAGACTTAACTTCTGCATCGATTATTTTTGGTGCGACAGTTATCGCATTGCCAGTATCGACAACACATGTTATTTCATCTGCTATTATGGGTGTCGGTGCAGCACAGCGTGTAAAAGGAGTTAAATGGGGGATGGCGCGAAAAATCGTCATTACTTGGTTCATCACTTTACCGATTTCAGCATTAATGGCTAGTATATTCTATTTATTGTTTAGTCTACTATTCTAATATAAAAACGGCGCTCAACCTTAGGGCAGCCGTTTTTTTATATTCGGAAGTAATGTATGCGTTTTTCTTTCATGGGTTCCACGTCCTTTTTTAGATATCTTAATCTTAAAGAGTCTCTTAAGGCGTGTCCATTTTTTATACTAACCTCAGTTTTTCTAATAAAAACTGAAATGTTCTAATATGAGCGGAACATTTCTAATAAATCGTCCATTTTCTAATATAAGGAACATTTGTTCTAAAATAGATGTACAATATGCTAATATACTACGTAAATGTTCTAAAACCGTCAAAAACTATTCTAATATCCCCGACAAATGTTCTAATAATTAAGCGAGAAACTCATTGCTCTAAATGTTCCTGGAATTGCTCATGAACACTTTCGATTGGTATAAATAAACCGACTTTCCCATGGTTTTCCCGTGTACCAGTTGCAAAAATCACACCTATTACTTGTCCCTCTTCATTAATCACTGGGCTCCCGCTATTCCCTCGATAAACGGGTGCGTTCATCATAATAATTTCTGTTTGAATATCGACAGCGTTTGTATAACCTATCACTTGACCTTCATTCGCAATACCGCTAAATGCTAGCGGGTTGCCGATAAAATAAACAGGCTCATTTTGACGGAATTCGCTTGTTTCTGCGAGTGTCAAATACGGTAGGTTCTCCGCATCCACTTTCAAAAGTGCTAAATCATATTCCTCATATGCCTCCACAACCTCGGCTTTATAAAGTGAATCATCTGGAAATACTACGGTAATTGTTAAAGTATCATCAATCACATGTTCATTTGTTAATATGTAACCATTTTCCGTTACAGCAAACCCAGTTCCTTTCCCGGAGTCGGTGTTTATTGTTACGATCGATTGCTTATATGTTTGGATATTTTCCTGACTAGAAAGCTTAGTTGATACTTTTAAGAATTCAATTGCCGGAATGGAATAAATATTGAAAATTACTGCAAAAGTATTAAAAACAAGTGTCAATGCCATCAACCATACGACAATCCGGACAACAGGCTTTTGCTTTTTTGGCTTTTTTTGTTGCGGATTTTTTCGTGCCTCCCGCTCTTTTGCCAGTGCCTTTTCCTGTTCTTCTAAAACAAGCTCTAAAAATTCTTCTTCTGTCAGCTGCTCGGTGTTTGTTTTATCTGTCATTTTCACCCCTCCGATAAATTAAGTTTAACAAAAATGTGAAAAATTTGTGATGAAAAGCTTTGTGACATTTTTTTTATGTAAGTTTGTGAAAAGTTTCATATTAAGCATTAGAAAGTACTTCGTGCAATTCATCACATACTTTAGCCTGATAAAGCGCCATTTTCAAAATGACAGCCCTTACATTTATTTTATTTATATAATAGATTGTGTATGGATTCACAAATAGTTTTTTACGAAATAAACCTCATAAACATTATTAAATCAACGTTTATATATAATTATCTGAATATTTAATTTAAAATAAATGTTATCGTTGACAAAAGAAATTAAAAGGAATAACATACGTAAATATAAAGAAAATTCCTAAAATTAGAAAGGGTTGGTAAAAATGGATTTAATGAAGAAGTCATTAGAAATGCACAAAAACTATGGAGGGAAGATGGAAATTCGTGCAAAGGTGCCTGTGCAGGATAAATATGATTTAAGTTTAGCGTATTCACCTGGAGTTGCAGCACCTTGTTTAGCTATTGAACAAAATCCTTCAACAGTATATGACTATACGATGAAAGGGAATTTAGTAGCGGTCATTACAGATGGTACTGCTGTGCTAGGTTTAGGGGATATTGGTCCGGAAGCTGCTTTACCGGTAATGGAAGGAAAAGCTTTATTGTTAAAGCGATTTGCGAATGTTGATGCTGTACCGGTTTGCTTAAATACAAAAGATGTTGATGAAATCGTCAACGTAGTGAAGGCAATCTCTCCTACATATGGGGCGATCAATTTAGAGGATATTTCAGCACCACGCTGTTTTGAAATTGAAGATCGGCTGCGTGCAGAATGTTCAATTCCAGTATTTCATGATGATCAGCATGGTACCGCAATCGTTGTCGGTGCAGGGATGATTAATGCCGTAAAGCTTGTAAATAAGGAAGTTGGGCAAATGAAGGTTGTCATTAATGGAGCAGGGGCTGCAGGTATTGCCATTTTACGAATTTTAATTCAGATGGGGTACACGAATGTTATTATGTGTGATACGAAGGGGATTATTTACGAAGGACGCCCTGAAGGAATGAATCCAGTAAAAAATCAAGTCGCTAACTTAACGAACCCGTATCAACTACGCGGAACCTTGGATGATGCGTTAGTGGGAGCTGATGTATTTATCGGTGTATCTGCAGCGAATATTTTAAATGAAGCCCATATTAAGTCGATGGCAAAAGATCCAATCGTTTTTGCATTGGCTAATCCAGATCCTGAGGTTACTCCTGAAAATGCAAAAAAATGGGGCGTTAAAATTATTGGTACAGGGCGCTCGGACCACGCGAACCAAATTAATAATATGCTAGCATTTCCAGGGATTTTCCGTGGGACGTTGGATGTGCGAGCGAGAGATATTAATGAAGCCATGAAGCTGGCGGCGGTTGAGGCAATCGCTTCACTTGTGACTGACGAGGAGCTCCATGAAGACTTTATTGTTCCTAGCTCGATGGATGAACGTGTTGCAGGAGTAGTTGCAAAGGCAGTCGGGTCAGCTGCAATTGAATCAGGAGTATCTGACTTATTCCAACAAGTAGATGTAGTGAAGCGATCGATTGCGATTTAACTGTTGAAAGTAGTTTGTAGCTAAAAAAATAAAAGGATGTGCAAAGTATTTTTGCACATCCGAGGTTTTTATACTGTGTGTAGTTCTTCTGTCAATTGCTCTAATTGTGTAACTAAATTTCCGATAAATGCGATTGTATCACGCAATGGTTGTTCAGTCGTAATATCGACACCAGCCATTTTCGAAAGCTCAACAGGTGTTTTTGTACCACCGGCTTTCAACACTTCAATCCATTCTCCAACAGCTGATTCATCACCATTTAAAATACGTTGTGAAACTTGTGTTGAAATTGTTAAGCCAGCTGAATAAGTATATGGATATAAGCCCATATAGTAGTGAGGCTGACGCATCCAAGTAAGCTCAGCGCCTTCTGTGATTTCAACTGTATCTCCCCAGAATTGCTCCAGTACTTCGCGTTTTAATTCATTTAATTTCGGAGCATTCACATTGCCTCCGCCATCGATAATATCGTACACTTTGCGTTGGTAAGCGGCTTCCAATAAATGTGTTACGAAGTTATGGTAATACGTACGGCTAATGATTGATGAAATAACCCAACGTTTAAAACGAGCATCTGATGAATTTTTTAATAAATGATTTGCCATTAACATTTCATTCATTGTAGAAGGTGCTTCAATAAAGTATAACGACGGGCGTGCGTTGTAAATATTTTGAGCTTCATTTGCTAAATAGAAGTGACCTGCGTGACCTAATTCATGTGCAAGGACAAATACTTCGTTCATACGGCTTGTCCAAGAAATCAATACATATGGGTGTACACCATATGGGCTTGAACAGAATGCACCTGTTGATTTACCGGCATTTTGGGCAAAATCAATCCAACGCTCATCAAATGACCGGTCAATCATTTTGATATAGTCTTCACCCATAATAGATAGACCGTCTTTCATATATTGGCGGGATTCTTCTACAGTAATAGTAGGCTCGTATGATGGATCCAATGAAATTTTAAGATCTGCAAAAGTCATTTTATCCAAATCATGCGTTTTTTGAAGCAGCTTTGCATAGCGACGCATATGTGGTGCTAACTCATTCATGATTAAATCAATTTGACGGTCATACATCGTACGGTCAACTTGCTGAGATTCTAGTAACGAATCGAAAATTGTTTCGTATCCACGCAAATCTGCATCGGTTTTTTCGATTTTCAAATGTGTATTATACGTTTTGGCCGTGGTATGTTGATAGTCACGTAGTTTTGAAGAGAATGCTTTAAATGCTGCGCGACGTTTTTTCGTATCTGTTTCCAATTCCCAATCGCCTTCGAATAAATTATAGCTAAGTGGGAATTGTTCGCCATCTACTTCAAAATTCGGGAAATCCATATCCACTAATTTTGTTGTATTGTAAAGTTCATATGGTGCATCAAATGTTGCCCCAAAAGCAGCCAATGCTTTTTCGGCTTCGGGATGGAGCTGGTATGGCTTTTGGATTAGTAGCTTATTAATATAGTTTTCATATGCTGGATTTAATAGTTGCGCTTCTTTTAAAATTGCTTCGTCTAATGCCAATAGGTCACTTTTTACAAAGGAAAGCTTAGTGGCAATGCTCGCAGCAAGTGATCCAAACTGGGCTGAACGCATTTGATTTTCTGTGTTCGTTTGATCTACACTGTGTGAAAGACTTGCATAGGTACCAATTGGCACTAATTTCAGCTGGATTTTTTCAGTTGCTTCGATGGCTGCAATGGCACCTTTGGCATCCGTAATTGTTCCTGGCAACTGCTTGGCGCTTGTATCAACAAGCTCTTTCACTTCCTCTATTGCTTCTAAGTAAGCTTCTTCTGAAGAAAATAAATCATTTAAATTCCACGTTTCCCCGACAGGTACTTCATTACGTTTCAACATTGACATAAGTTGCCTCCTAGTATTACGATATTCGAAATAAATAATAACATATTTCAGAAAATTTAGGAAGTATCCAATAGTATAATAAATTTACTCCTTTTATCATTAATAGTCTAAAACGTATAATAAAATAAAAGATATGTATATGAAGAAAGAGTGATATGGATGAATGAAGTGAAGGATTGCAGTTTAATTTTGGAAGGTGGAACGTTTCGAACGGTATTTACAGCAGGAGTATTGGATGCTTTAATGGAGCAGAAGATAGTTATGCCATATATTGCGGCAATTTCAGCAGGGGCGATTAATGCTGTTTCGTATATGTCGAATCAGCCTGAACGCACGATGCGAGTATTGACAACGTATCGCAATGATCCGCGTTATATGGGTGCGCGGAATTTCCTAAAGGAGAAAAGTCTTTTTGGTTTAGATTTTGCTTACAATATCGTTCCTAATCAGCTCGATCTGTTTGATTGGGATGCGTATTATAACTATCCTGGGGAAGTGGAATTTGGACTGACTAATGCTTTTACCGGCAAGGTGGAATATAAGAGTGCACATACGATGACGCGTACATGTGATATATTGCAGGCGACGTGTGCTATCCCGGTATTATTCCCGGAAATTAAAATTGATAATATTCCTTACTATGATGGTGGACTAGCGGATTCGATTCCTGTAAAGCGGGCAATTGAGAAAGGCTATTCTAAACATCTGCTCGTACTGACAAGGGAGCCAGGCTATATCAAACAGCCATCAAGATCAAACAAATGGGCAACTAAACTTTTTCAAAAGCGGTACCCTAGACTTGCTGCTGCAATGAACGACCGTGCGACGATGTACAATGATACGATGAAATATATTGGGGAATTGGAACAAAATAACGAAGCTTTTATTTTCAAACCGGATCGTGCAATAAAAAGCTTCGAAAGCAAAATTGATCAAATGAAAGCAAATTATGAAGTCGGGTATGAGCAGGCATTAAAACAAATGCCTGAGTTGAAAGAGTTTTTGGGGGTTCAAAAGGATACACCGATCCCTCTGTGAAAGGTGATGACAATATGACAAATGGAAAAGAAATATTGGCACTATTTGGATTTGAAGCTAAAGAAGAGCCTATAAGTATCTACCCATATTCACCCGTCTACCGGGCAAAATACAGAGAAAAAGATGTTATTGTTAAACGTACGCAAACAAGAGCAGAGCATGTAATGTCCTATACGAACATGCTAAAAGATAAAGGAATCAATGTTGTAACACCAGTTAAGCTACAAGTTGATAACCCGCAAAAATATGAGGATACGAACTTTGTTGTTTATCCATTTATAGATGGTAACAAATACTCAGGCAAAGAAAAAGAAATATATGAAGCAGGAAAGATGCTGGGACAAATTCATAGTGTTTCACCGACTTCAAATATCTATGATCTTATTGACTACGATGTTTACGATTTTAACAAACAGGAAGTAGAAGAGAGTATGGAAGCTATTATGCAACATGCTGGCAAAGCTGGGATTGAAATTGACCCAGCATTAAAAATAAAATTACTGGAAAGTGTTGCAGCTCAGCAGGAACTTTATGAGGCGGGATTACCGCACGTCGCAACGCCCCATGATTTTAAAGCGAATAATCTGGTGTTAATCCCGGAACCGTATTTAATTGATCCGGATAATGCAACTTGGATACCAAGAGTTTTCGATTTAGCACTTGTCTTAATGCTCTTTCATAATGAGCATGAATGGGCCCCAGACAGAGTTTTTACAATAGATGAATGGGAACTGTTTTTATCAGGGTATAAAGAATACAGTGTTTTAACCGATCAGGAAAAATTATTTTGGGAAAAGGCGAAGCAGCATGTTTTTCTTGATGAAGTCATGTGGTTAATGGCTGAGTATGAAGAGGACTGGCAAAATCCTTCTCAGCAAAAACTGTTTAATAGCTTAATCCGAGTTGTAATTGACAGTGCTGACTACAGACTAATATAAAAAGTTGAAAGGAGGCAATACTATGGATAGTTTGGCAGAAATAATGCGTATTGTATTTCCGTTAATTATCGTAGGCGCGATAAGTATATTTGTCATTTTAAGACTTCAAAATAAACATAAAAAAAATCAGCTAGGAAAGAAAAACACACAAGGTGCTCAACTTTTATTGGATAGTTTAATACCTTGGGGGACATTTTTAGGCATCTTTATCGGGGGGATGATTAGTTTTTTTTACCCGATGTCTATGTTAAATATGGTTAGTATAGGCGGAGGCGCGGGGATGTTAATTGGGTATTTTGCCTATGAAATTTATAGTAGGTCAGAGGGAAGTTCTTCAAGTTAGTCATTAAGAATATTTTTACATTAGTAGTGCAAACCGGGGTTCTGGTTTGTGCTTTTTTTTGCAGAAGTGAAAGGGCGAAGGGCAAACGTATCTAGGTCTAAGTTAACACGTAGATGACATAACTTTGTTCAAAGAAGAACACATTAAAAAGGAAACGCTACTTTTAACTGTAACGCTTCCTTTTTATTTATTATTGGTTTGATTTTCCGCGTAATTGTTGTTCTGCCATCTGAACTAGGCGTTTCGTAATCTCTCCGCCTACAGATCCGTTTGCACGAGATGCTGCTTCAGATCCTAATTGCACATTAAATTCTTGTGCAATTTCGTATTTCATTTGGTCAACCGCTTGTTGTGCACCAGGTACACGTAATTTATTTGAGCTGTTTTTGTTTGCCATCTGTTACTCGCCTCCTTGTAACATTAGAATGCACAAGGAAGCAAGTATCATACTACATCGAAAATAGGTAATTTACAGTTTAATTAGGTAGTAATTTAAAAATGGGGAATTTATAACATAATTTGCACTTCCGAATCAAATTCTATAAAGAAGTCAAAATAAAAGGAAACGCTACATATTACTGCAACGTTTCCTTTTTTAATTATTTAGATTTTAATTGTTGCTCAGCCATCTGAACTAGGCGTTTCGTAATCTCTCCGCCTACAGATCCGTTTGCACGAGAAGATGCTTCTGCTCCTAATTGTACACCAAACTCTTGTGCAATTTCGTATTTCATTTGGTCAAGCGCTTGTTGTGCACCAGGTACACGTAATTTGTTTGAAGAACTATTGTTGTTTGACATGAGTGCTCACCTCCTTGTGACATTAGAATGTACAAGGAAGCAAGTTTCATACCATATCGAAAATAGGTAATTTATAGTTTAATTAGATAGCGATATTTAAATTGGTAAAATTTTATAATTGAAAGTATTTTAAACTTTACACTCAGAACTTCATTTAAATTTGAAAGACCATTAGCTCGCCTTTGTAATCGTAATATTCAACCAGCCAAACAGTATCGTCAAGACGGGGCTGAGTAAACAGAAAAACGCAAACGGTACATAGTCTAGTACAGATACATTTAGAGTAGTTGCAATAAACAGACCGCAGACACTCCATGGAACAAGCGGATTGATAACTGTACCTGCATCTTCAATTGTACGAGCCAAGTTTTTAGGGTGAAGGTTAAGCAATTTAAATTTTTCTTTGAATGCTTCCCCCGTTAATAGGATTGATAAATATTGCTCACCAATTGTAAAGTTAATACCGATTGCAGTAAATGCTGCTCCGCTAATAACGGAACCAACTGATTTCAATTTGTTTTGCAATGCTTCAAGCAATGATTGAATAATGCCGAGTGCAAATAGCAAACCTCCCATTGAAAGTGACAGCACGATTAAAATAATTGTAAACAGCATACTATTCATACCGCCGCGGGATAATAATGAATCAATTGCCACTATACCTGTTTCTATTGAATAGCCGTTGTATAAAATTGAAAAGAGTTCATTTAACGGAATAGTACCGTGAAAATATGATAAAATAACTCCGGAAATGGCACTAATGGCTAATGTTGCAAGGCTCGGAATTTTTAAAAAGGTGCAAACAATCAGAATGACTAACGGTAGCACAGCGTACCAATGAATTAAATTTGTCGCAAGCAGAGTTTCTTTATAGCTCGTAATCAGTGTGTTATCCATAAGCTGACTACTTGGTGACAGCACCGCATAAATGATAAGCGAAATGATAAAAGCCGGAATTGTTGTGTACATCATATTTTTAATGTGTGTAAATAAATCAATTCCCACAACCGTTGCTGCCAAGTTGGTTGTGTCCGAAAGCGGCGACATTTTATCCCCAAAAAAGGCTCCTGATACAATCGCACCTGCTGTAATGGCAAGTGAAGCATCAATCGAACTTGCCACACCAAGCATTGCAACTCCTACAGTTGCAACTGTAGTTAGTGAGCTACCAATCGCTGTTCCGATAATGCTCGTAATAATAAATACAATGGCATAAAAAAAGCTCGCAGAAATAATAGAAATTCCTAAATATAGTAATGTAGGAATCGTCCCGCTAATTAACCAGCTACTAATTAAAACACCGATTAATAGAAAAATATAAATCGCGCCGATACTCGTTGAAACAGAAGCAATCATACTTTTTTCCATCGTACGGTAAGGCACTTTTTTTATTGTACCATAACCAAAAAGTACAACAATCGACATTAAAATAGGTATATGCGGCACACTGTCAAGCTTCATAATAGAATAGGATATTAGTGCAATAATAAAAATGATTATAATAAGAGCTTCCAGTAAATGTGGTTTTACATGCTGTTTTGCATTCATGATGAGATGACCTCGCTATATAGTTTCGCACTTCAACGCGTCGAAGTACGAAAGTAAGTGTATCATTATATATAGAAAAAAGGAAGAGGGTACAATAGAAAAGGTACAAATCGAATAATGATTTGTACCTAGAATGAATTTATTCAGATAACATAATACGTTCTAACTCTAATGGTGCGATATATGTATCACCTTTATACGCTCGCATATTTCCACCCGAAATCTCATCAATCAATAAAATTTCGCCAGTTTTTGAATCGCGGCCAAATTCCAATTTAATATCATAAAGCGTTAACCCTTTTTTCTCTAATTCTGAAGCGACGAATTTTGAAATCTCAATTGTACGCTCCTTTAAAATGGCATATTCCTCATGTGTTAAAATATTCAGCATTGCTAGTGCATCTTCTGAAATAGGAGGGTCCAGACGCTCATCATCCTTGATTGTAACTTCTACAAATGCATTTAATTCTTGTCCTTCATTTACATATGCACCATAGCGTCGTAAGAAAGAACCGACTGCTTTAAAACGACATATTACTTCTAGTCCTTTTCCGAAAACAGTGGCAGGCTTTACTGTCATTGTCGCCTCTTCAAAATTCGCATCTACATAATGAGTCGGTACATTCAATTCATTCAGTTTCGAATAGAAGAAAGATGTTAATTTCAGTCCAGCTAAACCGGCGCCATCAATTGTTAAACCGACCGTGTTTGCTCCTGGATCGAATACGCCGTTTTCTCCAGTTACGTCATCTTTGAACTTTAATAGATATAGTTCGTTTTCAAGTTTATAAACATCTTTTGTTTTGCCTTTATACATCAATTCCACGTCTTAAAACCTCCAATATGTATTCTATTTGATTATAACACGAATATTTTAATGGTAAATATAAAATAACGTTCGTATTTTAAAGAAGGACGTCTAACTTCTGTTGGTTTATAGGGGTTTAGTTTAAAGTGATGGAAACATTTGTTATACTACCTTTAAGACAAAGGAGTGATCAAAATGGTTGAAACGTATAAAAATGTAGTTGTTGCTGTAGATTTTTCAGAAAAAGCACAAATCGCCTTTGAGCGCGGAGTACGCATTGCGAACCTGACAGGTGCTACACTGAATTTAATTTGTGTTATTGATACACATTCTTTCGGATCAGTAGAGGCCTACGATTTGAAATATGCAAAAGCTCTAAAGGATAAAGCAATTGATCATTTAAATGAATTTAAAACTCAAGCAGAACAATCCGGCGTAGCAAACGTTCAGATTGTAGTCGAAGAAGGCTCTCCTAAAAATGTGTTAACAAGCTTAACAACGGCTGATCTAATCATTGTAGGGGCAACAGGACTTAACCGTGCAGAACGCTTCTTACTTGGCTCTGTTTCAGAAAGCGTTGTCCGCAATGCTAATTGTGATGTATTAGTAGTACGATAATGTAAACTTAAAACCCGCAAAATTCGATGGATGAATTTTGCGGGTTTTTGCTGTTTAATAAACGCCTTCTACAAGCATTCCGTTTGCTACTTTAATAAAGCCGGCAATATTTGATCCGACAACTAAATTTCCTGCATAGCCGTATTTCTTTGCAGCTTCAGAGCTTTCATTGAAGATAGACTTCATAATGTCATGCAATTTGCTGTCTACTTCCTGCGCTGACCAATAACTACGACCTGAATTTTGTGCCATTTCTAATGCAGATACTGCAACACCGCCTGCATTTGCAGCTTTACCAGGTCCAAATAATACATCACTAGCTAAAAATTCATTGATGGCATCTAAGTTAGATGGCATATTGGCACCTTCTGCTACTACTTTAACACCATTGGTAATTAAAGTACGTGCCTGTTCACCGTTGATTTCATTTTGCGTAGCACATGGTAGGGCGATGTCACATGGAATTGTCCAAATTCCATCGCAGCCTTCTGTATAAGTTGCGTTTGGACGATGAGTAACATATTCTTTAATACGCTTACCTTGGACTTCTTTTAATTCTTTTACAATTTTTAGATTAATACCCTCTGGATCGTAAATATAGCCAGAAGAGTCTGAGCAAGCAACGACTTTTGCACCGAAATGCTGTGCTTTTTCAATTGCATAAATTGCAACGTTTCCTGAACCAGAAACAACAACTGTTTTGTCTATAAAAGATTGTTTTGCTTCACGCAACATCTCTTCAACAAAGTAGACTAATCCATATCCTGTTGCTTCCTTCCGACCTAAAGAACCACCATAGCCAGGTTTCTTGCCTGTTAATACGCCTGCTTCATATGAACCTTTAATACGCTTGTATTGACCCCATAAATAGCCGATTTCCCGCGCACCTACACCAATGTCTCCGGCCGGAACATCGACATCCGGACCGACATAGCGGTATAATTCTGTCATAAATGCTTGGCAGAAGCGCATAATCTCTGCATCGGATTTTCCTTTAGGATTAAAATCCGAACCACCTTTACCACCGCCGATTGCCTGACCAGTTAAAGCGTTTTTGAATATTTGTTCGAATGCTAAAAATTTCATAATAGATTCGTTTACGGTCGGATGGAAACGTAATCCTCCTTTATAAGGTCCGATTACGTTGTTGTATTGAACGCGGTAGCCACGGTTTACTTGTACTTGGTTTTGATCATCCTGCCAAGCTACACGGAATGATATAATGCGATCAGGCTCTATAATACGCTCTAAAATGTTATGTTCTATGTATTCAGGATGTTGCTCGAATACAGGCACCAATGAGATGAAAATTTCCTCAGCAGCTTGTATGAATTCTATTTGATGAGCGTTCTTTTCTTTTAATTTTAAAAATACACCGTCAACATATTGTTGTGCAGTTGTCTTAGTTGAAATTGTCGTCATTGTGTAACCTCCAAATGAATTAATAAGTATACATTAGTATGAATTATCGGACAATTCAATTACATTTTATGTAACATGACCTTGTTATGATGATGTTAGAAACAATAAATACCATGTAATTATTATGTTAGAATAATTTATTTTAAGCATTTTCTGAAAGGGTGAAAGAATATTTTACAACTATTAATTGATGCAGATGCTTGTCCGGTTGTTGATTTAGCGCTATTTATATCATCTCAATATGAGATTGAACCGATCTTGTTCTGCGATACATCACATCGTATAGAACGAGATAATATAAAAACAATTATTGTCGACAAAGGACCTGATTCAGTCGACTTTAAGCTTTTAAGTGTATTAAAACGAGGAGATATTGTTATTACAGGTGATTATGGGCTCGCTGCGATGTGTATTGCAAAAGGTGGAATTGTTGTTACTCATAACGGTAAAGAACTGACGTCTGACAATATCGATCAACTGTTGGCATATCGCTTTGAAAGTGCGAAAATAAGACGTGCAGGGGGTCGTACAAAGGGACCTAGAAAACGCACCGAAGAAAATAATTTAGAGTTCGAATATAAATTTCGACAAATTTGTGAACGAGCGATTTTTCATAGGGAGGAATAATTATATGAACAAACAAAAGATAAATATAAAAGAATTAATAAAGCAATTTCCACTTATTGAAAAGCTACAGACAGAACAGTATGTATTTTGGGAAAATGAAAAATTGACAGCTGAAAAACTAGAAAATCCAAGCATTACTATGGAAATGATACTTGATGCGGAAAAGAGACTCCAACGCTTCTCTTCTTATATAAAAGCTGCTTTTCCAATAACAAAGTTTACAAATGGTATTATTGAATCCGAACTAAAAGAAATTGTAGCGATGAAAAAACTCATTGAAGGTCGACGTGGCTTTAATATACCGGGCACATTATATTTGAAGTGTGATCATGCTTTGCCGATAGCCGGTTCGATTAAAGCGCGCGGTGGCATATATGAAGTGCTGAGCCATGCTGAAAACCTCGCATTAGAAGCCGGTCTCATTACAGAAGTTGAAAATTATGAAAAGTTCCATAGTGAAGAGTTCCGCCAATTCTTTAGCCGTTATAAAATTGCGGTTGGGTCTACGGGTAATTTAGGGTTAAGTATAGGCATTATCAGTGCTAAGCTCGGTTTTCAGGTAACGGTGCATATGTCTAGCGAGGCGAAAGTATGGAAAAAAGAACTGCTAAGAGAAAAAGGCGTTGAAGTAATCGAGTATGAATCGGATTATACGTCAGCTGTTGAAAACGGCCGCAAAGCTGCGGAGCAAGATGAAACTTGCCACTTTATAGATGATGAAAACTCGATGGATTTATTTTTAGGCTATGCCGTAGCAGGCCTACGTCTGGAAGAACAACTTCAACAGGCGAAAATTAAAGTGGACGCAAATCATCCGTTATTCATTTATTTACCTTGTGGAGTCGGAGGAGCTCCGGGAGGGATTGCGTATTCTCTCAAGCAAATTTATGGGGATTATGTTCACATTTTCTTCGCAGAGCCCTTTGCGTCTCCGAGTATGCTTTTAGGGATGATGACGAGTCTGCATGACAACATCAGTGTGAACGATATCGGTTTAACAAATCAAACTGAAGCTGACGGTTTGGCGGTAGGTCGTCCTTCACGGTTTGTCGGGACATTGATGGAATCCGTAATTAGTGGATGCTATACTGTAGATGATAGCTTTTTATTTAGAAGTTTAAAAGGTATGTTTGAAACGGAAAACATATTTATGGAGCCATCAGCGCATGCAGGTGTTTATGGACCGATTGAATTGATGATGCAAGGTACATCGTATATTGAAAAGCATGGGCTGAAAGATAAAATGGAAAATGCAACACATATTATTTGGTCAACCGGCGGGGATTTGGTGCCTGAAGAATCACGCCAGCATTATTTACAAACAGAGATATAGAGGGGAAGTAGCTTGTGCTAATTGTAGTAGTCATCGCAGCATTTATAGGAGCAGGTTTGCTGGATTTAAATTTACGTAAAAAATTCAATATCGAAAAAAATGAGAAATTTATGGATCAGTACGTAGGTATTTGGCATTTCCTGTTAGAAATCGTACTTTGCTTCTTATTTTTATCATTCGTTACAGTGAACTTATTTGATCAAAATACGCTATATGCTCTATTATTTGCATTTATTATGGTGTTATTTATTGTTCGTGGTTTGTTGGAGTTTTGGTTTAGAAGAGAAAAGGGTCGACATATTATTTCATTCACATATGTTGGACTTTGTGCAATAATCAGTGTTGCAATTTCAATAATTTTGTAAAAAAGAAGTGTGGCGAAAGTTATAACTTTCACCGCACTTCTTTTTAGTCTGCCTGTACTTCTTCTACCGTTGCTTCAACTTCTGCACGTGACATTTTATCGCGTCCTTCTCTCATCGCTTGTAATGTTTTGTGCGCTAATGCTAAAGGTAGTTTACAAAATAGTTTAATTGAACGCTTGTCTAAATCTTTCATATATAGGTCAGCTTTTGCCAAGTTTTCTTCTGCATAGGCAAATAGTTCAGAGCGTGTCCAGTCATCTGGAACGAAACTCACACCACGTTCGTCTAAATCTTCTTGCTCATTACGTAAAATATTAACTGCCTGAAGTCCTCGACCATAGCCAATTGCCAGCTCGCGGTCTGTTTTAGTACCTGCACTCCATTCCCACAACTCTGAAAGCATGACACCTACTAATCCTGCCACGTAATACGTATAGTCATCTAAATCTTCTTTCGTATGTACTTGCCAGTTGGTTAGTGCCCATTTCGCCATACCTTCAGCCATTTCACTCGTTGCAGAAGTTACAATCGACAATGCACCTTGTGGACATACTTGTAGCCAATCTGCTAAACGGATTGTCACTTCAGGCATTTTTTCCTTTACAGGATCCAATGCTTCTAAATAAGCATTGTTATCGAAAGAGGGTGCCTTTAATAGGTCTGCAACCTTTAAAAGTGTTGCATTTTTTACTTCATTTGATACTTCTTCATGATCTTCAATCTCGTCAATGGCACGCATAGCTAAGTATGCAGCTGCTACCGTTAGTTTTAATTCTTTTTCTAAAAAGGTAATGGGGATATAAAATGTACGGCTCGTCTCTTTTAGAACGCGCATCGCATCTTTTTGTAATTGTTTCGTTGTCATAAGGAAGACATCCTCCAATCTAAATTGCATCCACCTCTTATCGTAACGCAAATTTGTAAAAAGGGAAAATAAAAGTTCTGTCTCAAAATAGAACATGAGCATGCAATTAGAAAGTTTTAGCTTAAAAGTATAACGGGGGCGGTGGAAAGTAGAAAGTGCCCGGATAAAAGTAGAACGCTCCACCTGAAAAGTAGAAAGTTCCACCCCGAACTCACATACTTGAAATGAATTTCGCAAACATATAAAAACTCCCATTAATAAAGCAGATTATTAAAGCTGAAAATGCATATGCCTTATTATTTTTAAATTCATACAAAAAGGCAATAAAACCTAAAATCAATATTCCTATCCAGCTAATCCCCCACATTACATTTGCTAACCTATCAGGGAAAAGTGTGAAAACACCTGTAAGAAAACTGGTCCAAATAGCAACGGTTAACCCAAATAAAATGTAACTTAATTTAGATGGCTTTCCTGAATCACTCCCCCAAATATAAAGAGCAACGACAAGAAACATGCAGAGGATAGCAACTATTAGAAACAGAATTGACAATAAAACACTCCTTATAAAAAATATTTTTTAGTATGACGCATTTATTAGAAAATAGTTCAAAAAAATTATTGTCTGTATAAATTTCCCTTGAAAACGACAACCTTGTCACTTTATAATAATGACAAGGTTGTCGTTTTTAATTTTCCACTAAGGGATGGGGGAATAATGGTGAATACTGTTTCTGTTTCAAATCATCTGTATAAAAATAAGGCTTTTTTGTTTTTAATCGCTTCACAAATTGTTTCAGCTATTGGTAACTGGCTAGATCTTTTAGCTATTATGACTTTAGTTGCTGTAAAGTGGAATGCTTCACCTTTGGCAGTTTCCGGTGTCATGTTAGTGTTTGTAGGTCCTATGGTATTGTTTGGTCCCATTAGCGGAGTATTAAGCGATCGTTTTGAAAGACGTTCCATAATGGTTCTGTCGGATTTAGTGTGTGTCATACTTGTGCTAGGGGTAGCATTTTCAACAGAGTTATGGCAGGTATACGTACTGTTATTTTTAAAAAGTTCGTTTGTAGCATTATTTATTCCAGCAAAAAATGGTAAGTTAAAAGAAATTATAAAAGATGACCATATTCAAGCGGCAATGGGAATCAGCGCAATGATAGATAATGGAGCAAAAATTATTGGCCCTGTACTTAGCGGAATGGTTGTCGCAACACTAGGTGTCCAATTGGCATTTTATATAGATGCGTTTACGTTTGTTTTGTCTGCACTTTTATTACTCGGTGTTCCAAAGCAAAACCGAAACGCTGTTTTAAAAGTAAATGCACAAAAAAAGTTGAATATCTTCTCTAATTTACTAGTAGAGCTTAAAGAAGGATTTATTTTCTTAAAAAGTATTCCTGTTATTTTAATAAGCTTGTTGATAAGTACATTATTGCTTCTCGTTTTACAAGTTGCCGATACACAATTTATGGTTCTATTACGGGGAATTTTTCAGGATCCTGTCACTGTGGCAGGATATAGTATGGCAGCAAGCGGGGTCGGGATGTTTATCGCATCAGCCATCTTTACAAAAAAACATATTAAATCAACGCTGAATTATATGTTTTTTGGAGCATTTGGGCTTGGTATTTCACTGATTGCGGTTGCGGTTATGGTCCACCTTTCCACAATCGTTCTTGCCATTGTATATCCGATGTTATTTTTTCTAGCGGGCTTCTCTTTTGGATCGGCGATTATACCTTTAAATATCGTTGCTCAAAAAAGTACTCCCGTTGAAAAAACTGGCCGCATATTCGGATTGATCAATAGCATGACGACGCTTGGCACTTTAATCGGAATGGTTTTGGGGGGGATTCTTTCCGAACTGTTTGGTGTGGTTACGACGTTTATTGTGTCAGGTGTTTCGTTAATAGTAGTGAGTTTGTTAACAATCATTATTAAATTTCTCATGAAAGAAGGAAATATAATGTCACCGAAAGTATCTGAACAATATAAAGAAAATCGTAAACAGGAAATTCTAAAAGCTGCAGAAGCAGTATTCTGTCAAAAAGGATTTGAACCGACAACAATGAAGGATATTGTTGAAGTATCAGGGATGAGCCGAGGTGGAGTATATCAATATTTCTCCAGTACAGAAGAAATGCTCAAGGGTATTCTGGCAGAAAGAGATGAACAGTTTGAAGAAAAAATTCACCATTATATCGAAAGTGATCAACCCGTTTGGGAGACTCTAGAGTCTATATTAGAGGCATATAAAAAAGATTCATTCCATAAAATAAGTGCCGTTACCTATGAGTATTTTGTAACTGGATGGCGTAGTGATGGGATGGAGAGGATTCCATATTTATTAACCCGTTTCAATCGCGGAAGGGAAAATTACATTAAAGTGCTTGAGAAAGGGGTAGAGGCAGGGGAATTTCGTCCGTTACAGCCGCTAAGTACAATTGCTACGTTTTTGATTAATGTTACGGATGGGATTTTACTGGAAACACACCTAGCTGGAAAAGAGGAAGCAGATACAGAAGGCCAGCTAGATGCTTTAAAACTATATCTTAAAACAGTGCTGCAAATAAATGAACAAGGTGTAAGTATGATATGAAACAAAAAACGGAAACGCTAATAGTGCAGCGTTTCCGTCGACTTTACTCTTATGAAATATATCCAATCTTTTTGAGAAAGATTTTAGAAATGTAATTCAATTGGGGCAGGTTATCTAAAGGGAAATATTGCAGCGCCTTCGTTTCATCTTTTTCCTTAAGGTTCCCAGTAATTTTTATTGCTTCATATATAGCGGTTGCATTATAAATTTCATCGCCATTTGGGTATTTATAATAGGTTTCTTTTCCGGAGGCTATGCCAATTAATTTCAATTCCTCGGCGTTTAAACCAGTCTCTTCATGTAATTCTTTTTGGGCAGTTTCTTCAAAGCTGTCACCAAGCTCCATCCCACCACCCGGAAGACCCCAATCATTAGTATCTTCCCGTAATTGCAACAATAGCTCATTGTTATCATTCAAAATAATCACGGCGGATCCAGGTGCGATGATAGGTCTTTCTCCAATATATTGTCGTAAAGTTTCAATGTAATCCATAGTAGTTTCACACTCCTTTATCGCAATTAACTAAATACTAACACATATTTAGTATTGGTAAGTAATGATATATGTTAAATTTGTTTAAATAGGTATTTTAAGTTTTTTCAGGAAATACTTAGAATTTTAAAGATTGAAAGAAGGAGCTATACAGATGAATAAGATTGATACATATTGGCAGCAGTATTGTGAGTTGGAAGGTTTATCAAATATACGTTATACGGAAGCATTTCAATTCGGTGAGAAGGCGGATTGGTTGGCGAGCCTCGTTGTTACAGGCACTAAAACGGCAACTTGTTCAAGCTATCCGTTGTATGAATTAGAAGGAGATCCTTTACCAAAAGTGGGCGACTATCAAATTGTATTAAATAGTCAGGATGAGCCGGTTGCCATTATAAAAACCTATTCCATAGAAATTTATCCATTCAATGAAGTGCCTGTTGATTTCGCGTTAGCTGAAGGGGAAGGAACGTATGACGAGTGGAAGGAGGCACATATCGCATTCTTTGGTCGACTACTGCCTGAATATGATTTGGTATTTTCTGAAGAGATGCTTACTGTTTGTGACAGGTTTGAAAAAGTATATCCAAAATAAAGATTGGCAAGTATTTCGTATATACGGAGTACTTGCTTTTTTTTGTCGAAAATAAAGTACCCAAAAATCAGAGTATAAAAAAACTTTTGGATGCACATAGGATTAGTTCTAAAATTCTATTCAATTGATAGTTTTAAAATGAGTAATTGTACTGATAGTCATGTTATGTAGAATTAAATTAGAACTATGGAAAAACATCTGATTACGTTATTTGCCACCGTTATTTTCCCTCAAATTCCTCCAAATATCCGTTATGCAACATTTCGTTAAACCACCGTAAATATTATATTGAAATTTTTATTTAATCTTTTAAATGTTATTCAATCAATAATAAAAATGGGAGGAGAAGAGGATTTATTATTTAGGGATATTACCTTATTTAGAATATTTTAACCTAAATTTATATATATAAGTTAAGAGTACTTTTAAATATTAACTTCGTAGGTTGTAATGTTTTTTGTTATGCAACATATAGTGATTTTGGAGTAAAGGGCACATGCATTTTTTACAGAAGGTGATATAAAGGAAGCTTCAAAAACCAATTAAACTTGAAGGGGGAATGTGAGTATGAGAGAAGCGGTAATCGTTGCAGCAACGCGAACAGCAGTAGGGAGAAGAAATGGAGCATTAGCCGAGGTACGGGCAGATGATTTAGCTGCTGATGTACTGGAGGATATAGTAAAGCGAGCAGGAATTGAAAAGGCGCTAGTAGAGGATATTATTTTTGGATGTGTTACACAAACGCTCGAACAAGGTGGAAATATTGCACGTATTGCGGGATTGATGGCAGGTTTTCCAATTGAGGTGCCAGGTGTGACGATTGACCGGCAATGCGGATCTAGTCTACAGGCGGTACACTTTGCTGCACAGGCAATATTGGCAGGAGATATGGATATTGTGATTGCAGGTGGTATTGAAAGCATGAGTCGTGTTCCTATGGGGTCGAATATGCAGGGGACGCGAAAAAGTGAGCGCATTAAAAAGTACGAGCTAATTAATCAAGGGTTATCTGCAGAGCGTATTGCCGAACAATGGGGTTTAACGGAACAGGAAATTAACGAATATTCTGTGCTCAGCCAAGAGCGAGCAATCAATGCGATTGAAGCAGGTTACTTTAAGGATGAGATCGTAGCGGTTGGAGAAGTGGATACAGATGAGGGACCGAGACCGGGAACAACAGTTGAGGTACTGCAAGGTTTGAAAAAGGTATTTAAAGAAAATGGATTAATTTCTGCAGGAACTTCTTCACAGATGAGCGATGGTGCTTCTGCTGTACTCATAATGTCCAGTGAAAAAGCTCAGGAGCTAGGCGTTAAGCCGATGGCGAAAATCATTGCGCGCACAGTTATAGGTTCCGATCCAACACTTATGCTAACGGGACCAATTGAAGCAACAAAACGTGTACTTGAAAAGGCTAATTTAACGATTGATGATATGGATACGTATGAAGTAAATGAAGCATTTGCACCTGTGCCGATTGTTTGGGCAAAGGAGCTTGGAGCGGATTTGGACAAATTAAATCCAGACGGCGGTGCGATTGCACTTGGTCATCCACTTGGCGCAACAGGGACAAAGCTATTAACTTCGATGCTTTATCGGATGGAGCGCAATAACCAACGCTATGGCTTACTTGCGATTTGCGAAGGAATGGGTATGGCGAATGCCACAATTATAGAAAAAATATAGATCAAAAGTATTAATAAAATTAGGAATAATATAAGAGTCAATTTCATAGTTAATAGAATATCCAGAAGTTATGTAATCGCTTTCAAATAGATAAAACTATAAAAGATAACATGAGGAGAGAGAGTGAAGAATATGAATAAAACATTGACGAAATCCAGAAAAGAATCACGTACTTTCTTAAATGACGAACATATTATGTTTAGGGATTCTCTTAGAAAATTTGTAGAAAAAGAAATTGATCCTTATTTTACACAATGGGAAGAAGATCGTATTGTTCCCCGTGAATTATGGACAAAGTTAGGTAGCCAAGGATTTTTATGTCCAAGCGTTGAGGAAAAGTATGGAGGGACGGGACTAGATTTTATTTTTGATGTAGTTCTATCAGAAGAGCTGTCTAAAGTAGGCGGCGGCTTAAGTGGCATTGGTTTGCATAGTAATGTCGTGACACCTTATATCACTTCATTTGGTACAGAAGAGCAGAAGATGAAGTACCTACCAAAGTTTGTTAGCGGGGAATGGATCTCTGCCATTGCCATGACAGAGCCAGGTGCGGGATCTGATTTGCAGAAAATTACTACTACAGCGATTAAAGATGGTTCTGACTATATTGTAAATGGAACAAAAACCTTCATTACAAACGGGATTCTTTCAGATGTGATCATCATCGCCTGCAAAACTGATCCAAAAGCGGTACCTGCCCACAACGGGGTAAGCTTAATGATTATTGAACGAGGGATGGAAGGATTTTCACGTGGTAGAAAACTGGACAAAGTTGGGATGCATAGCCAGGATACAGCTGAACTAATATTCGAGAATGTTAGAGTCCCTGCAGAGAACTTGCTTGGGGAAGAAGGTAAAGGGTTCTTGTATTTAATGCAAAAACTACAGCAAGAACGACTGCTCACTGCAGTAGGTGCTATTACGGCTGCAAAGGATATGCTGGATCTGACTTTGCAATATGTAAAAGAGCGTGAGGCATTCGGTAAACCAATTGGCAAATTCCAAAACACACAGTTTGTATTAGCTGAAATCGCGACACAAGTACAAATCGGCCAAACATTTGTGGATGATTTAATTGTGCGCCATTTGGACGGACAGGATATTGTGACCGAAGTTTCCATGGCCAAATGGTGGGTGACGGATATGGCCCGGAAAATTTCTGCAGAGTGTATGCAATTACATGGCGGCTACGGCTATATGGAGGAATATAAGATTGCGAGACGCTTCAGAGATATTGCTGTTACACCGATTTTCGCAGGTTCCAATGAGATTATGAAAGTTATTATTGCTAAAAATATGGGGCTGTAATTGTACCAAAGAGTATGAATTTGCGAGGTGATATGAAAATGAGAAATGTTGTAATCATAGATTCCGTCCGAACAGCAGTTGGCCGGATGGGGGAGACATTGAAAAATGTAGAGGTTGATTATCTCGCGGCAAAAGTGCTGGATGAAATCATCGTACGTACCGGTATTAGTAAAAGTGAAATCGATGAAGTTATTCTCGGGCAGGCGAAGCAAAGTACAGACTCGCCAAACTTAGCTCGCTTGGCGCTTTTACGTGCCGGCTTTCCGATTGAAATTACGGGATACACAGTTCATCGGCAATGTGGCTCAGGTCTGCAGGCAATGAATAGCGGTGCACAGCAAATAATGTGTGGTCTATCGGATATTATTATCGCTGGCGGTGCTGAAAGTATGAGTACGGCACCATACTATCTACGAAATGCCCGCTACGGCTACGGTGCAGGCAACGGTGAAATTCTGGATTCAAACACAGAAAGTCAGCCAAGGGCACAGCCTATTGAAACATATGGGGCATTAACAATGGGGATGACCGCTGAAAATTTAGCTGTCAAATACTCGATTTCCCGAGGTGAACAAGATGAATTTGCCTTAAGAAGCCAGGAAAATGCGAAAAGAGCTATTGAATCAGGTTTGTTTACGCAGCAAATTGTACCTTTCGAAGTCAAGACGAAAAAAGGATCAGTCGAATTTAAAGTAGACGAGCATCCTAGAGAAACAACTTATCAAAAGTTAGCCCAGTTAAAGCCTGTCTTTAAAGAAAACGGCACCGTTACTGCGGGTAATACAAGTGGCCGGAATGATGGCGCGGGTGTTGTCATGTTAATGTCAGAAGAAGCGGCTGCACGATATGATAAAAAGCCTAAAGCAAAAATTATTGCGCAGGCTGTTGCAGGGGTTTCGCCGGAAATTATGGGAATTGGACCTGCGCCAGCCACGAGAAAAGCGTTGAAAATTGCGGGTTTAACACTTGATCAAATCGGGTTGATTGAACTGAATGAAGCCTTTGCTGCACAATCTTTAGCAGTTATTAAAGAACTTGGTCTGGATATGAACCGCGTAAATGTAAATGGGGGAGCGATCGCCCTTGGTCATCCAATTGGCGGCACGGGCGGTGTTTTAATGACAAAGCTGCTTCATGAAATGGAAAGACGCGGAGAAAAGTATGGTTTAGCAACATTCTGCATTGGCGGCGGTCTAGGTATTACGACAATTATTGAAAATATGCAGTTGTAGAACAAGCCGGAGTTGATAAAGATGATTGATTTAGATTGGAAAGACATTTATAGAAAAAGATTTACCACCACTGAGAAAGCAATCCAGCATATTGAATCCTTTCAAAAGATTTTTTTGGCACCGATGTGTAATGAACCTCAAGCACTTGTAGAAGAATTAATTCGTCAAAAGTCACGGTTGCAAGAAATTTCATTATATACCGTCGTTTTAGGTAGTCCGTGTAAATATGCGGATATAGCCTGTCACCCTCACTTTAACATTCGGACATTTTTAAGTTCTCCATTACTGAAAAAAGCTTATGAAAATAAAAAATGTGATTATCTTCCGGTGAATTTTTCGGAAATCCCTCGGTGGATTAAAGAAGAGCACATTGATGTCGCCCTCATACAAGTTTCACCACCAAATGCAGATGGGTTTTGTAATCTCGGTCTTTCTGTAGATGTGGTGCCAACATTGATAAAAGAAGCGAAGATTGTCATTGCAGAAGTAAACAGCAATCTTCCTGTAACATTCGGGGAAACACTAGTCCATGTATCGGAAATCAATTTTTTCGTTCATTCCGACAGGTCGTTACTCACGATTCGTAATAGTCAACCTTCAGAAGAGGATTTGAAAATTGGGCGGTACGTTGCAACACTTATACCTGAATATGCAACGATTCAAGTAGGCGTTGGCAAAATTGCTTCCGGTATTATTCAATCACTTCATTCGAAAGTAGGTTTGGGTGTGCATTCCGGTTCTATCTCTGACGACATTATGGAGCTCATAAATATCGGCGTTGTTACAAACGAGCGAAAAGAAATCAACCGTAATCGAACTGTGTGTACAACACTTACCGGAACGAACGATTTATATGAATTTTGTCATCGAAACGAATACATTGAACTTTACCCGATAAATTACACACATAATGCAGCGGTTATATCGAAAATAAGCAATTTCCATTCGATCAATTCAGCGCTGGAAGTTAGTTTATCGGGGCAAATAAATGCAGAACAAATTGATGAAAATCATGTAGTGGCGGGGGTTGGCGGACAAATGGATTTTATCCGGGCATCAAAGCTATCACCCGGTGGAAGAGCAATTATTGCCATGCCTTCTACGGCACAATTCGGGATGGTATCACGGATTAAGGCGCACACACAGTATGTTACATCATTAAAGTCTGATGTTGACTACGTTGTCACGGAGTATGGCATTGCAAAATTGTTTGGGAAATCCATGAAAGAGAGAGCAGAAAGCTTAATTGCCATAGCTCACCCAAAATTCCGTACTTCTCTTTTAGAGGAGTTCGAACAATTGCAGCAATAAGATTCCTTGTCTTATTGATTTTTAAACGAGAAAGGGTGGTAAATTTGGCTAACTTAAAAGATAAAGTGGCGATTGTCACAGGTTCCGGCCGAGGGATTGGACGAGATATTGCTTTGCTTCTAGCAAAAGAGGGAGCGAAAGTTGTAATCAATGATTTAGGTGGCGGATCTGATGGACAAGGAAACGATACAAAAATTGCAGATGAAGTTGTCGAGGAAATACAGGCCCTGGGCGGAGAGGCTGTTGCCAACTACGATTCGGTTGCTGACTATGAATCTGCTTCAAACATTATAGATACAGCTCTATCAAAATTTGGCCGGTTGGATATCGTTGTAAATAATGCAGGCATTTTAAGGGACCGAATGCTCTTTAAAATGAGTGAGGAAGAATGGGATGCGGTCATTGCAGTTCATTTAAAAGGATCGTTTAATATGACGCGAGCTGCTGCTCCATTCTTTAAGGAACAAAAAAGTGGGCGCTTTATTCATTTTACTTCCACTTCAGGTTTAATCGGAAACGTTGGTCAGGCTAATTATTCTGCTGCCAAATTAGGAATTGTCGGGTTGAGTAAAAGCACGGCGTTGGATATGGCTCGCTATAATGTAACGTCTAATGCGATTGCCCCATTTGCATGGAGCCGTTTAATTGGAACAATACCTGCAGAAACAGATGATGAAAAAGTAAGAGTTGAAAGGCTTAAACAGCTTTCGCCAGCCCATATTGCCCCATTGGTTGGTTTTTTAAGTTCGGATGAGGCAGCCGATGTTTCCGGACAAATTTTTGGTGTACGAGGGAAGGAAATTATGGTATTTTCTCAGCCACGCCCCGTCCGCTCGGTATACAATGCAGACGGTTGGTCTGTAGACAGCCTAAGTGCAATTAAAGGTTCGCTTCAATCGAGTTTTACACCGCTTGAAGTAAGTGCAGATGTCTTCCCATATGAGCCATTAGTGTAAAGGATATGACTGCTAAATTGTAAAGGGGGGAAATGATGGACTTTCGACTGTCGCCAGATTTAATGGAAATGAAAAACTCAATTAGAGATTTTATAGACAATGTAGTTGATCCACTTGCTGGCCAAATCGATCAGGATGACCACATTCCGGAACATATTATGAAACTTACAAAGGATATTGGATTATTTGGTCTTAGTATACCTGAAGAGTACGGCGGTACAGGCATTGATATGGTTGGAAAGTGCAGTATTTATGAAGAAATTGGTCGTACATCTAATGGATATACAACTGTAATTGGTGCACATACAGGAATAGGAACTGTCGGAATTGTAGATATGGGAACTGAAGAGCAGAAGCGAAGATATTTGCCTAGGATGGCGTCGGGTGACATTATTGGTGCATTTGCTTTAACTGAACCAAGTGCAGGTTCCAATGCGGTAGCGTTAAAAACAACGGCCGTTCGCAAAGGAGACAAATATATTCTAAATGGCTCGAAGCATTATATTACAAATGCTTCGATTGCGGATCTCTTTACTGTAATGGCCGTCACTGATCCAAGTAAAGGCGCAAAAGGAATTACTTCCTTTCTCGTAGATAAAAGCGCGCCAGGTTTTATTATTGGAAAAACAGAAGAAAAGATGGGTCTTCGTGGATCGCATTCTTCTGAAATCTTTTTTGAGGATTGCGAAGTTCCAATCGAAAATGTTTTGGGGGTAGAAGGGTTAGGTTATGTCAATGCCTTAACAATTTTGGCTAATGGTCGTGCAGGACTCGCTGCAAGGAATTTGGGCTCATCGCAGAAGCTATTTGAGTTATCCGTCAAATATGCGCACGAGCGTGAACAGTTTGGTAAACCAATTTTTGAGCAGCAGATCATTCAGCACTACTTGGCAGAAATGGCGATGGATATTGAAACCCTAAGATCCTTTACGTATCGGGTCGCATGGATGGTGGATCAGGGGATGAATGTCATCAAAGAGGCAGCTATGGCAAAACTTCTAGGATCGGAAATTTATAACCGCATAGCGGATAAAGCAGTTCAAATCCATGGTGGTCTGGGTTATATGAAAGATTTTCCGATTGAAAGATATTATCGTGATGCGCGTATTACAAAGATTTATGAGGGCACATCCGAAATTCAAAAAAATATCATTGCTGCTCAAATTCATAAAGAATATATGAAAACCGCATCGCCAGCGCATATCAAATAATGAAACTTCATTTATCTAATAATAACTTTAAGGAGGTGAGTTACTTGAGTACAGAGCTTGAGGAAAAAGTTGGTATGAAAATAGAATCCTATACCTTTAGAGTAGAAAAAGGAAAAATTAGAGAACTTGCATTAGCGATTGGAGATTTGAAGGAAGAGTATTTGAATGGAGAAGCTGTCCCACCTACCTTCCCAACAGTCATTGATTTTTGGGGCGGGGGTTCCTCCTCATCTGAACTTTTGAATTTAAATATGAAAAAGGTACTGCACGGTGAGCAGGAGTATGAATATTTCAGGGAAATCATACCCGATGAAGAGATTACTGTACATGGCGTTATTGAAAAAGCATATACGAAAGCCTCCATGAACTTTTTTGTCTTACGTAAGGACTATTTGGACGAACAGGGTGAAACGGTACTTATCAGTCGTTCTACAATTATTGAAAGGCATTAGGGGGGGATTCTATGGAGGTCGGCTATATGTTTGAATCTTTACAAAAGGAAGAAATAACACATACACAGCTTGTTCGATATGCAGGCGCATCCGGAGATTTCAACCAGATTCATACCGTTGTACCTTATGGGGAAGCAGCTGGTTTAGGTGGGGTCATTGCACATGGCATGTTAATTATGGGCTTCGTCGGTCAGGCAATTGGACAATGGTTTGAGGCGAAGGATCTGAGAAAATTTACAGCAAGATTTAAAGCGATGACAAGACCAGGTGAAAAAATTACGGTGCATGGCCGGGTTGTCGATGAAAAGGACGATTGCTGGATTTGTGAGGCTGAAGCAATAAATGAAGACGAGGAAGTAAAAGTAAAAGCGTTTTTCGAAATCAAGAAATAAAGGCTTTAATTTAGGCTTCTTAGACAGACAAGAGAGATTCATTTCGTAAAAGTTGTTGTGGTGACTACTAATTTACATTGAGAATCTCTATTTTTTATGCTTTTTTAATAGACTCCATCAATAAACATAAATTTAAGGGGGATAAAGCAATGAGAGAATATGTAACGACAAAACAGCAAATCAACAAAAATTCACTTCCGTATAATTTATATCAAAAGGCGAAAAAATTCGGTATTTGGAATCCGGTAGATATCGATTTTAGCCAAGATAAAGAAGACTGGAAGAAGCTAACGGAAGAGCAACAATTAGAGGTTTTGACGCAATTTGCTCAATTCATTGGTGGCGAAGAGGCGGTAACACAAGATATCCTGCCAATGATTATGGCAGTTTCCAAAAAGGGCTGGTTTGAAGAAGAGTCTTATTTAACAACTTTCCTGTTTGAAGAAGCAAAGCATGCTGAGTTTTTCAGCCTGTTCTTGGAAGAAATCGGTGTAACCGAAGATTTAACGCATTTACTAACTCCAGGCTATCGCAAGTTGTTTGATGAAACGCTGCCGGCTGTTATGGGGAAATTAATTGACGATCAATCACCTGAAGCGATGTTAGATGCAGCGGTTACTTACAATATTTTTGCAGAAGGCGTTTTAGCCGAAACAGGTTACTGGTTCTTCCATGAAGCATTATCAAAGGCCAATCTGTTCCCAGGATTTATTTCAGGAATTCGAAATGTAAAGCGTGACGAAGGACGCCATATCGGCTTTGGTACCTTCCTCATTCAGCGCTTAATTAGTGAAAATCCTGAACTGGATCTGTTTGAACGCGTACAGCAAAGACTTCAGGAGCTGTTACCGATTGCGATGATGCTAACAGAACGAAAAGAAGGCGAAACAGTAACAAGCCTTGGAATTGAAGCAGGAAAATCAATGGAGTTTGCGATGAAACAATTGCAGGCGCGTTTAATGGTTCTTTCACGTGCAAAAGGAAAAACTTTGGAAGAGATCTACGATACAGAAGTTGTTTTTGAAGAAGTGTAGGATAGATCCGATCAAAAGGCTTTGCTGAATAACAGGTACAGACTACAGTTTTTTATTTAAAGGGGGATGAAGGATGACTACGGAAGTACAAGTAAAGATCTTTCCACAGTTTATTAATGGTGAATGGACACCAGCAGCTTCAGGTGAATTCTTTGATGTAATTAATCCAGCTACATCAGAGGTAATAGCGAAAGTTTCAAAAGGCAATGCCGAAGATGTTAACAGAGCTGTTCAAAATGCGAAAGAAGTATTTGAATCAGGCGTTTGGTCAGGAAAAACTCAGGCAGAACGTGCACAAATTATGATGCGGTTTGCAGGGAAGGTTAGACAACACGCACAGGAAATCATCTTTTTGGAAGGCATTAGTACGGGGGCGACACTGCGTAAATTGGGTGGTGCGGATATTCGTCAGTTAATACTGTCTCTTACACAGACGGCAGATTTATCGTTGAAGTATGAGGCAGTAACGGCACTGCCTGTTAATGAACAACTAGGGGCGAATCGCAGCTTGCTTGTTCGCGAGCCGCTAGGGGTAGTGGCGGCTATTACGCCATTTAACTTCCCATTGGTATTAGCAATGTGGAAAATTGCACCGGCCATTGCAATGGGGAACTCCATTATTATTAAACCTGCTTCAAATACACCATTAGGTACATTAAAGCTTGCCCAATTAGCAGTTGAAGCAGGTATTCCACCAGGTGTTATCAATGTCGTCACAGGTCCAGGGGCTGAAGTGGGGGATGCCCTCGTAACACATCCGGATGTATCGAAGGTTGCATTTACGGGGTCTACAGAAGTAGGTAGAAAAATTATGGCGCAAGCTGCAGGTACTGTTAAGAAAGTGACGCTTGAACTTGGAGGGAAGGCGCCGGCAATTGTGCTTCCGGATGTTGATCTTGAAGTGGCCATTCCAGGAATCCTGCTCGGAGTATTTTTCCATTCAGGGCAAGTATGTGAAGCGAGTACGCGTCTAATTGTCCATGAATCAATTTATGATATCGTCGTTCATCAGCTAGCTGAAACGAGCAAGAAAATTAAACTCGGTCAACCACTTGATATGGCTACGGGGATGGGGCCGGTTATTTCTGAATCACAAATGAATAAAATTCTTGACTATATTCAGTCCGGCATCGATGAGGGAGCAAGACTTGTATGTGGCGGTAAACGTGCAACAGAACCAGGGCTTGAAAATGGATTCTTTATCGAGCCGACAATCTTTGCGGATGTTACGAATGATATGAAGATTGCACGAGAAGAAATATTCGGTCCAGTTCTTTCTGTCATTAAATATTCAACAGAAGAAGAGGCAATCGCCATCGCAAATGATACAGAATACGGGTTAACAGGCGGCGTTTGGGGTCGTGATGTGACAAAAGCAAATGAAATTGCGACGAAAATTAAAGCCGGAACAATTTGGATTAATGACTGGCATATTTTCCGTACAGATGCTCCATTTGGTGGCTATAAGCAAAGTGGAGTTGGTCGTGAACAAGGAGCTCAAGTATTTGATGACTACACAGAATTGAAGAATATTTGTACGTCATTAACGACTGAAAATTCACAGCGCCCAGCTTTAGGGTTAATTTTCTAATCATATTACGCCAAGGCGAAATTGATTAACAATAAGAATGGAGAGATACGATGAAAACAACTTCCTATTTTGAATTCACTCATCGCCCTGAAATCCGAAGCGGTGCAGGTTCACATGTTTTAGTGCCAGATTTAATTCAAGGTTTAGGTGGAAAGCGTCCGGTACTTTTTTCAGATAAAGGGTTAACGGATGCAGGCTTAACACAAAAAATTAAAAGCTTATTTGATATGGTTCCAGGCATAAAGCTTGCTGGCGTATTTGATGATATTCAGCAAGATGCTAAATCGAGCAATATTAATAGAGGCTTGAAGTATTTTAAAGAATGTAATGGTGACTCCATTATTGCAATTGGAGGAGGCAGTGTTTTAGACACAGCCAAAACAGTTAAATGGGCCCTTTATAATGGGGTTAACCAGGTTGAATATGTATTGACTGGGAATGTACTTGAAGTTTGGCCAGATGCCAAGCCACTTGGTATTCCGCATATTTCAATCCCGACTACTGCTGGTACGGGTGCTGAGATTTCCAGTATTTCAGTAGTTTTCAATGAAATGCTGAACTTAAAATGCAATTTAATGAATCCGTATTTAACTTCTGATATTGCTGTGTTAGATCCTGATTTAACGGTGGGTTTACCGCCAAGAGTAACCGCTTTTACAGGTATGGATGCATTAACACATGCAGTAGAAGGATTTTTCTCGACAAAAGCTACGAATTTTTCGGATGCATTTGCCCTGCATGCTGCCAAAATCATTGTCGCAAATTTAACAACAGCAGTGCATGAAGGAAAAAACGTTGCAGCCCGTGCGAATATGCTTCAGGCAAGTGCAATGGCGATCACAAGTTTCCAATCGGCAATGGCCAATATTCCAATCCACAATATAGCGCATACGTATGGTGCGAGATACGGTATCCCACACGGTTTAGCAAATGCTGTGTTAATGCCGAGTGTGATGAAAAATCTGTCTGGCGTGTATTTACCGAAAATTAATGCATTTGCCCCTGCTTTAGGTGTAGTTCCGAATGAGGCAAATCCGCAGGAAACATTGGATGAGTGCATTAATGTAATTGTTGAATTAAGAAATGCAGTAAATTTACCGGCAAGCTTTGAGGAGTTTAATATCGATACAGCTGAGATTCCGCAACTTGTACCAGCAGTTCAAAATGACCCTTCCTCACTAAGTTTCCGTATTCCTGAAGATGTCATCGTAAACGTATCTCAAGAAGTGATTAGTTCTAAGGTAAGTATTTAATTTTATAAGACAATTGCTCTTAAATGGGGGAGGGGGACATACCTCCTTTCCTTGATCGATTATTTGAAAGTAGGAGGTTATAAATTGAACATTGTTGAATTGCTTACTTCGACAACTTCACGTTTGCCAAATCAACCTGTCATCCACTTTAAAAGAGCTCGACTAACTTATAAAGAATTACAAGATAAAGTTTATAATTTTGCTGGTGGTTTAAAAGATCAAGGAGTCAAAAAAGGTACAAATGTTGCTCTAATGATGACTAACCGTCCGGAGTATATCATTACGTATTTTGCTATTTTAGCAAATGGCGGTACGGTCGTTCCGATTAATCCCACCTTCAAGGAACAAGAAGTGACCTATATAGTAAATGACGCCGATGTTGAACTATTAATTATAGAAGATGCATCCAAACCAGTAGTAGAAAACGCAATGGACCAATTCAAAACAGTCGGAAAGATTATTAATTATAGTGAGACAGAAGATGACCGATTTTTATCATGGCATCAACTGGAGACATCTTCCCCCATTTCCGAAATCATCCCACTTCATGAATCTGATGTAGCACAAATTATTTATACGTCTGGTACAACGGGCAATCCGAAAGGTGCCATGATTACCCATGGAAACTTAAATTGGATGGCAATTACAGCTGCTGTCTACAATCAATTTGTTCCTAGTGATCGTGTTCTGTGTGTATTGCCATTATTCCATGCTTATGCAAAGCTGCAAGGTTTCCTGGCACCAATCGCTCATGGCTGTACGATCTATTTAGAGGAACGCTTCCATCCGGTAGAAACTTTAAAAGCGATTGCAGAATATGAAATAACGATATTCCTAGGTGTTCCAACAATGTATGCCTTTTTTGCCCAAGTTCCTCAAGTAGTGGAGCAACTGGATTTCTCAAAATTACGTACTGCTGGTTCTGGTGGTGCAAGCTTACCAGCAGAGCTATTGCATAAAACAAATGAATCGTTCGGTGTAAGTATTTCTGAGGGATACGGTTTAACAGAAAGCACGGTTATGCTCATGACAACGCATCGAAGCTTACCGAAGAAAGTCAATTCTGTCGGTATGCCATTACCGGGAATTGATTTAAAGTTGGTAGACCCTGAAGGTAATGAGGTTGTAAACCATGAAGTAGGAGAAATCCTATTTAGAGGTCCGAACATGATGAAGGGCTACTACAAAAAACCGGATGAGACAGCGAATGCGATTCAAGATGGCTGGCTGCATACAGGTGACTTGGCGTACCGTGATGAAGAAGGCTATCACTTTATCGTTGACCGGAAAAAAGACATTATCATCCGCGGTGGATTTAATATTTACCCTAGAGAAATCGAAGAGCTATTGTATCAGCACCCAGCTGTAGTAGAATGCTCTGTCATTGGAAGACCTGATCCTGTATTCGGAGAAAAGACGGTTGCCTATGTAGTAACGAAGGACGCCGGGCTAACAGAAGAAGCTGTCCGAGACTACTGTAAAGAGAAACTTGCTGAATATAAAGTGCCAGATTATGTTAGCTTTATTGAGGAAATTCCTAAATCCGGAACGGGTAAAATCCTGAAAACGGCTTTAAAAGATTTAGATAAAAATGTACTGTCTAATTAAAACTACTTGGTTGGGGTTCATATAGTTTAGCTACAGCTTCAGTACATGAACTAGAACGCAGATAATGTCGTTATGGACTAATCGCAATTTGCGTAGGCCGAGGAATGACAAATGGGTTAATTATTGAAAGGAACGAGGAGTGAATAAAAAATGAATTTAGACCAAAAGGCAATTATTATTACTGGTGGCGGATCGGGATTAGGTGAAGCAACTGCACGAACGGTCGCAGCTGCGGGCGGCTATCCTGTCATATTGGACTTAAATGAAGAAAAAGGTCAAGCAATCGCAGAGGAATTGAATGGCCTGTTTTTCAAAACGAATGTTGTAAAGGAAGAAGATGTACAGCTGGCAATTAATGGTGCTGTAGAAAAATATGGTTCTATTCAAGGTGTTGTTAACTGTGCTGGGCTTGGTACGTCAACACGTGTAGTAGGCAGAAAAGGTGTGTTTCCGTTAGATGAATTTAACTTTATTATACAAGTTAATTTAGTTGGAACATTTAATGTGATTCGTTTAGCCGCAGCTGCCATGATGACAAATGAAACGAATGATGATGGAGAGCGCGGCGTCATTGTCAACACAGCTTCTGTAGCTGCATTCGATGGGCAAATTGGTCAGGCTGCTTATTCTGCATCTAAAAGTGGGATTGTAGGGATGACTTTACCGATAGCAAGGGATTTAGCTAGCTATGGTATTCGTGTCATGACCATTGCTCCGGGGATTTTCGATACACCGTTAATGGGGAAGGCACCCCAGGAACTAAAAGAGGCTTTAGGAAAGCAAATTCCATTCCCACAACGTTTAGGTGAAGCAACTGAATTTGCACATTTAGTAAAAGCTATTTTTGAAAATCCAATGCTAAACGGTGAAACGATTCGACTCGATGGTGCAATTCGTATGGCCCCGAGGTAAGGAGGAAACCAGATGAATCTTGAAACAATGATGGTAGAAAAGCTAGATTATGGTGTACATGTCGTAACGATTAATAATCCACCGGCTAATACATTAAATGCGGGAATTCAACGTGATTTACTGCAACTGTTAGAAGAAGTTGAAAAAAATCCAGCAATCCGTGCAATCGTGTTTAAATCAGCGAATCCGAAAATCTTTATTGCGGGTGCCGATTTAGGATCAATGGGAAGCACTGAGGAAAGAGTGGATATCGCAGAAAGTTCAAAACATGTGCAGGATATTTTCAATCGTTTAGAATCCTTGAGAGTACCGACAATCGCTGCTATTAATGGTCATGCTTTAGGGGGTGGCTGTGAATTTGTGCTAGCCTGCGATTTTCGAATAATGGGTGGTGGCACAATCGGATTAACAGAAGCGTCGTTAGGTCTGTTGCCTGGTGCTGGCGGGACGCAGCGTATGACAAGGTTACTAGGTGGAGCAAAAGCACGCGAGTTAATGTATTTAAGTAAACGTTTGAAGGCGGAAGAAGCGGCAGCTATCGGCTTAATTACAGAAGCGGTATCTCCGGAACAGGTAGAGGAAAAAGCAATTGCATTCGCTACAACACTCGCTCAGAGTGCAATCGGAGCAATTGGGCTAATTAAAGAGAGTATTTTAGCCGCAGAGGAATTACCGTTGGAACAAGGCTTATTAGTAGAACGGGAAGCTTTTGCGAAAACATTTACAACTGGCGAGGTAGAAGAAGGCATCCGTGCATTCTTTGAAAAACGCCCTCCTAATTTTTTGAAACCAGTAACAAATCAATAGCGATGACAAATATGCGGCCGTTTTGAAAGTTTACCTTTCATTACGGCCCTGCTTTTTAGTGGAACGGAAAAAAGTTTTCAATATGACCCGGATAATGAAAGGATGATGGAACGATGCTTTTACAAGGATTGAAAATATTAGATTTCTCTACAATGCTGCCCGGTCCGTTTGCAACAATGATGTTAGCAGACCTTGGAGCAGAAGTTTTGCACGTCACAAAACCATTAGAAGGAAAGCAATGGGACAAAGATGACTATTTACAGCGCTCTAAAAAGTCAATTGCCGTTGATTTGAAATCGCCGGAAATAATTACTTCATTAAAAGAGCTTGTAAAGGAATACGATATTGTCGTTGAACAATTCCGACCAGGCGTTATGACACGTCTTGGTCTAGGATACGAAACACTTAAAGAAGTCAATCCACGGTTAATTTATTGCTCCATAACAGGCTACGGTCAGACAGGCCCATATCGCGATCGGGCAGGTCATGATATCAACTATGTGTCGATGACAGGGATGCAAGGCTATTCCGGAACAAAAGAAGGCGGCCCTGCAAATTTAGGCATTCAAGTCGCTGATTTGGCAGGTGGTTCATTGCATGCTGTAGTCGGCATTTTATCGTCCGTCATTTACCGAAATCGTACTGGAATAGGGCAACATCTTGATATTAGTATGACGGATTGTGCTTTAACTTTAAATGCGTTATTTGCACAGGATTTCTTATCACAAGGAAAACCGCTTCATCGTGAAGAACTATTATTAAACGGTGGCTCGTTTTATGGCTATTATGAAACGATGGATGGTCGCCATATTTCTGTTGGCAGTCTCGAGCCGAAATTCAGGCAGGAATTATGTGAGGCGATCGGCCGTCCGGATCTGCTCCCACTCGCAATGAGTTTTAAACCAACTGATGACTCGAAGCTAAAAGAACAGTTACAGCAAGTGTTTTTAAAGAAAACATTTAATGAATGGCAAAATATTTTTACAAAAGTAGATGCTTGTGTAGAGCCGGTTTTAAGCTTTGAAGAAACGGTCACCCATCCACTTTTTGTAGAACGTGAGATGTTTGTCGATGTTGCAAAACCGGATGGTACTACACAAAAGCAAATGGCGTGCCCGATTAAGTCCGATATTTTTAAAGCAACTTATACCGCAGTTGGTGTGAAATCAGGGACACATAATGAGGAGATTCTGGGGATTCCATTAAATAGATAGAATTAAATTAATATTAATATTAAACCGTTGATTTCCATTCCAGGACGCTTTCCGCGGGCACGGCCTGAGCCTGTAGTCTCAGGCGTCGGTGCTCCTGCGGTTACTCGTCGCAAAATAAATTTTGCTGTTCCCGCAGGAGTCGCCCTCTATTCCAATCAACTTTTCAGCGCTTTAAATAAAGTGAGATACGATATCTACGATGACTAGTAATCAATTCAAATTAATAAACGTGAACAACTTATTCCTGCTAAGCAGCTATAATAAAAAGATAAAAGGTCTCGAGAGACAAACTCTCGAGACCTTTTGTCGACAATCTGAGGGTGCCTTCTTTTATGAAGGCGCCCTTTCGCATTGGGGAAAATTTGTTATTATCATAGATGAGGAATTTTAAATCCATTTTTGTCTATTTTTACCTGGAAAAAGCTGATTTATAGATTTTAAACAAGTGTGTCACTTTGAATTAATTAAGTTGGACGGGCGCTTCTCGGGAGATTGAATTGTTTGATGAGATAAATAGAGGAATGAATTTCCCTTATTTCGAAAATAAAATAAAAAATAGTGAAAATAAGGGAAGGGATTTCCGTTATTGGCAAAAACATGATATTTCGCGATTTTATTTAAAATAGCGGTAAAACGTTCCCTTATTTATCCAAAAAATGAGTAACATCATTGAAATAACGGTAAAATCTTCCCTTATTTCTTTGCCTATTTCTTCCCTTTTCGTTAAGTTTCAATATTCGCTTCAGATTCAATGCGAATACCGTACGAGTACAGTATAGTAACAGAATTTTTACGATTTTTCAGTGCTCCATATGGCTATATATACCGGTTATTTAAATTAATAGAAATATTTTTGCGATAAACTGCAACTTTATAGTGCATTTAATCGAGGATAGGGTGAAAGGTGGGAAGTAATGAAGCTGGAACAATTATATTCGTTGTATGTAAAAGATTTATACAATTATTTATTCTCTCTTTGCCGCCATACGCAGACGGCTGAGGATTTATTGCAGGATACATTTTATAAAGCCCATGTAACATTACTTGCTCAGCCGATTAAAGAACTCAAGCCTTGGCTCTTTAAAGTCGCATATTACACGTATATCGATTATTGCCGCAAAGAAAAACGGAGTGAGCCGTATGAGGAAATTGTACGCATCGATCATACAACACCTGAGATGGTCTTTATGCAGGAGGACAGCTTTACAACTCTTTTAAATTTATTGGACCAATTGGCACCAATTGAAAAACAGGCGATTTTATTATGTGATGTACAGGATTGTACGAATGAACAGGCAGCAGAAATTTTGGACTTGAAGCTTAATACGCTAAAAAGTCATTTGTTAAGAGGGCGAAAAAAAATGAGATCTATTATCGAAAAGGGAGGCATTAAAAATGGATGAGTATGAAAAATTAATTGCGAACTCAAAAAAACAGCAATTGTCCGATTCGCAGCAACAAAAGCTAAATCAACAGATGAAACGTACTGTGTCACTTTCTAAAATGAAATTGATGGTAGGTACGATTACGATTATTTTAATGATTCTTCCTGTCAGCTATATTTTTACTTTTCTTTATTATGCATTTGGTACAAAATCGACAACTTTAATGGATGTCACGAGTCAAACGTTATATGTAACAGAGCCGAATACATCGCTTGAGGAAATTGAATTTGATATGGAATTTTCACCTTTTTCCATGCAGCTGCAGTTTGAGCAGTATAAACGTATTGGGAAAGAAGATTATACAGTAAATACGTACGATATGCGCTATACACTAGGAAATTTAACGAGCAAAGAAGTGAATTCCAGATTGGAACGTGCCCAAAGGAAAAATCCAAATGAAACAAGTCCGTGGCTCACACATCCAAAAAATCAATCTGATGTAGATACGTGGAGGGAATGGGAAGTTTTAAGAGGTCTTCCGGATGAAACGGTCGTGGAAGCATATATTTCCTTACATGATTTACATACAGTAGATGAAATCCGCCGCAGCTTTGCAAATGTAGATGTTGTTTGGGCCGCGGTTGATACGGGGGTAGAGGAGAAAAATCTTAGTAAAGATGGCGATGTCGTATCGCCAATCGGTTATCCGGTGCAGGTCGATAATACGACTTGGTCACCTTTTAGGGATGCATACAGTAATGAGCAAGTGTTTATTGATATATTAAACTATATTGTGCAATATGAGGACTTAGCGACAAAAGTATCGAGCCATAAAAATTTGAAGCTGCAGGAGCGAATTGACTACATTAATAAAAACGGAATTAAAACCTATGGGGTAGTTGTAACAGGACCAAAAAATGAAATTGAAAAACTAGAGGATATAAACTTAATCCGTAAAATAAAATTAGGTGAGGTGAAATTATGGAACTGGACAAATTAAAGAAACTTCAAATACCGGCAATTGCAGGGTGGATTTCAGTTGCCAGTGGACTTTTCACATTATTATTACTAAATATAAGTATGCTAACAAATAATTCTATTTTATTTGAGTATTTCAGCCTTATTTTAGGAATTGGCTTTATATTTGCCTGGCCGGCCATATTTTCAAAGAAATCACGTTTTTTAGGTGTATGGGCATTAGGGATTATTTTATTTTTAATAATATTCTTATTTAATATTTTTTTTCTTAGTTGGATTATAGTACCATTCCCTTGAAGTGAATTTATTCTGAATAGTGTAAATATAGGTTGACACGACTTTATGTTAATGGATATAATTCTATAAATTAAATTCGATGAAAAAGACAGTAATTTACATAAATTTTGATTAGCGAGCCAGGGAAGGTGAAAGCCTGGTGCAAAATATGTAAATGAAACGCACTTTGGAGAAGCAACCTGAAATGAAGTAGGGAAGCCGGGGAGTCACCTCGTTAGCAATGGAAAGTGGTCACAATTTTGTGGCAACTAGAGTGGTACCACGGGATTCCTCGCTCTCGTCTCTAATATTGGAGACGAGGGCTTTTTATATTGGAGGGGAATAGCTGATGAACAGAAAAATTGCGGAAATTTTATTGCATGCAGTAGAAGAGGATTTCACAGTTCAGGAAATCGAAAAGCTGTTGGAAAAACCAAAGTATGAGCACTTAGGAGATGTCGCGTTTCCATGCTTTACATTGGCAAGAAATTTCAAAAGATCACCGAATAGCATTGCGGAAGAAATAGGCAGCAACATCAACGATCCATTTATTCAAAAGGTTCAAGTTGTTGGCGGCTATATTAATTTGTTTTTAAATAAAGTACAAGTAACGAAAGAGGTATTGAGAGAAATTACATTATTAAAGGGAAAGTATGGTCAAAAACAAAATAATAATGAGAATGTGGTAATAGATTTTTCATCACCAAATATTGCAAAGCCATTTTCAATGGGGCATTTGCGCTCTACTGTAATAGGGAATGCACTCGCAAACATTGCAGAGAAAAATGGTTATTATGTTTTGCGTGTCAATCATTTAGGTGATTGGGGTACACAATTCGGGAAATTAATTGTGGCATACCGACTATGGGGCGCTAAAGAACAAGTGGAAGCTGCACCGATTGAGGAGCTATTAAAGTTATATGTAAAGTTCCACGACGAAGCGGAAATGTGTGAAGATTTAAATGATAAAGCAAGAGCAGCCTTTAAAGCACTGGAAGAAAATGAACAAAGTGCACTTGAATTATGGAGTTGGTTTAAACGCGCTTCGTTACAGGAATTTATGCAAATTTATGAGCAACTTAATATTCAATTTAATGCGTATGAAGGAGAAGCTTTTTACAATGACAAAATGCAGTCGATTGTCGATGAATTAAAAGATAAGCAGTTACTAACACAATCTGATGGTGCGAATGTCGTCCGTCTAGAAGATATGCCTCCTTGCTTGATTACGAAGCAAGATGGGGCCACGTTATATGCAACACGGGATTTAGCAGCTGCTTTTTATAGACAGGCAAACTATAAACCATCAAAAATCTATTATGTAGTAGGAAATGAGCAGACACTGCATTTTAAACAAGTGTTTCATGTTATTGAGAAAATGGGCTATTCATGGTCAAAAGATTTACAGCATGTACCATTTGGAATGATGCTTAAAGACGGTAAAAAGATGTCTACACGTAAAGGTAGAGTGATTCTTCTAAAAGATGTATTAAAGGAAGCAGTGGAAACGGCCTCTAAAAATATTGAAGAGAAAAATCCGAGTTTACGAAACAAGCAGGAGATTGCCAAGCAGGTTGGAATTGGTGCAGTTATATTTAATGATTTAAAAAATTATCGTTTGAACGATGTTGAGTTCTCTTTACAGCAAATGTTGAATTTTGAAGGGGAAACAGGACCATATGTGCAATATACGCATGCGCGAATTCATTCTATTTTAGAAAAGGCGAAATTTACGGTTCATGAAGAAATACCGATAGAAGAGCTGGAGGAATCAGCATGGGGGATTGTTCTGCTGCTCGAGCAATATCCACAAGTTATATCAGATAGCCTTGAGCAGGCGGACCCTTCCATTGTGGCAAAATATGTACTGCAATTAGCACGAGTATTTAATAAATATTATGCTCATACGAAAATATTAGTTGAAGATGAAAAAATGGAAAGTCGTTTAGTATTATGCTTTTCTGTGGCAACAGTTTTGAAGGATGGAATGAGACTGTTAGGGGTGCAATCTCCGGAAAGTATGTAAATTTAGAGGCATCAGTAATCTGCTGGTGCCTTCTTATTATGAAATGCGAAGGGTAAAATAGTTAAAATTTCCAATTAACATTGTGTAAGGTGGTAAACTATGCGAAAATTTATTTGAATATTTAAAATTTATAAGGGGGATTTGGAAAGGCTTCCGAAGTTATTACAGACGTATTTAAAAATATAATTAAGGAAAATAAAACCTTTGATTATAATGACAATGTATTTAAAATAGCGGAAATTTAGAGGAATTCACAGGAGGGGGAGATTATATGGAAAACATACTTTTAGAAAATGAAATTGTCTTATTAAAGCCTATTGAAATCGGTGATATCGAAGGCATAACGAAAGCAGCTAACGATGAGCGGATTTGGGAGCATATGTCGGTTAGTTTACTTGATCTTGCGTCAGTTGAAAGCTATGTAAAAAACGCTATCGTAGAACGTGAAAAAGGCATTACATATACATTTGTTGTAATCGAAAAGAAAATGAATAGGATTGTTGGTTGTACATCTTTTCTGGATATATCCCTTCCTCATAGACGAGTGGAAATAGGGTCTACATGGTATCAACCAAGTGTTTGGCGTTCGGCTATAAATACAAATTGCAAGTTTTTATTGTTGCAGTATTGTTTTGAGGAGCTCCAGCTGAATCGTGTACAGATTAAGACAGGTCATGAAAATTTCCGATCTCAAAAAGCAATCGAGCGGATTGGGGCAGTGAAGGAAGGGGTACTCCGCAGCCATATGATTCGAAAGGAAGGGACAATTCGCCATACTGTTATGTATAGCATTGTTTCAGAAGAGTGGGAAAAGGTGAAGGCAAAGTTTACCACAGAATTATTCAATCTGTGAGATGAAATCTATTAACATAGATGAATGTTTATTGTTGAAGATAGATAATATTCCAACATAAAAATACATGTTTTTTATCTTTTAGCGTTATTAATGCAGAATATACGAACATACCGTGTCAGACGCTGTTTTTTCATATACAATAGAAAGAGCATTATTTTATTTTAAATAGGATCGGTTATTAAAATAGTAGGTGAAAAAAAATTGGGAAGAACAAAAACATATATAAGTATTGATGTAGAAGCTGCGCTTATTCGAGGTAAGCAATATATTATCGAAATCGGTGCGGTAAAATGGTTGCCTGACGGTACTACCGAAACTTTTACACAATTAATACAACCATATAAATTTAAAAGGCTGAATGTACATATTCAAAAATTAACGGGTATTACAACAGAGCAACTACTGGATGCACCTTCATTTAAGGAAGCATTTTATAAATTTAAACGCTGGTGTAAGCAGGATTATATATTTTTAACATTTGGGGAATTTGATCGGAAAGTGTTGGAAGAAGAATTATCGCGTAATTACATAAAAAATGATTGTCTATATCCAATGATTGATTTTCAGCAAAAATATATGATTGCAAATGGTATAAAAGAGCAGCCTTCATTAGGTGGATTAATGGCACAGCTTGGATTGGAAAATGAAACACAGCATCGTGCTTTAGCGGATGCAGCAAGTCTTCTTTCAATTTTTATGGAAGTAGATGGAGAAAATTTAATCAAACAGCAGCAAACTAACGATTTTTTATTATTATTGACGAATTTCCGTATGCTTGAAACAACATATGAATTGGTGATTTCGACTACATATTGTAAAGTTGAAGATGAGCAAGTACATATCCAATCAATGCAAACATTTCGAGATGAACTCCCTTTTACCGTTTATACGGTTGAACAACAAAATGAAGAGGGAGAAGTCACAACAATAGAAAGAATCAACATTAAACCAAATGAGCAGGCGAAGCAGCTGTTGCAGCAAATCTCTTATGATGCAAAGGGTAAAATTCTAATTTCCCGAACACCTTTGCGTTCTATGTCAAAAATATTAAAGTTGCACAATGTAGCTTTGCCAAAAACAGAAGTTATGACCTTAACAAATTTATTGAAAAAAGAAGAGATAATTGGGCTTTTTCATTTAGTAGAAGAATCTACTCATGCCTATGAATCAAAAATTTTACGCCTAGTGCGCCAGTATGAGCATGTATTTGTTGAAGAGTTTCACAAACGTGCTTTAACCGAAAAGCATACAATTCAAGTATAATAAATTCTCCACTCGTGGGAGAATTTTTCTTTATTGCGCCAGTCCATTAAGTTATGATAGGGTAGTACGAATTACTCGTGGGAATGATAAAGGAGATTATTTTATGTCAACATGGATTGGAATTGATACAGGGGGTACGTTGACAAAGCTTGCCTATATGAATGATCAGCAAGAGCTTACATTGACAGTCTTTCCATCTAATGAAATGCACTTAGTTAAAGAATGGTTGGAAAAACATCCTCAAGTAGAAGAGATTGGCTTAACAGGGGGACGAACTGAACAATTACGAGACGTTTTAAAAACGATGAAATCGATTCAATATATTGTAGAGTTTGAAGCAACATTAAAAGGTGTGCGCTATTTACTGGAAAAAGAAGGCCATACTATCTCTCAAAGTATCATTACAAATATCGGTACGGGGACATCAATCCATTATATGGATGGGAATTTCCATAAGCGTGTTGGAGGTACGGGCGTTGGTGGGGGGACATTAATTGGACTTGCTACGATTATGACTGGTATTTCCGATTTTGATGAGATCAAATCAAATGCTTTTGAAGGTAGCCGTGATGGAATCGATTTACTTGTAAAGGATATATACCAAGGGATGGATACACCGATTGACGGAAATTTAACAGCTAGTAATTTTGGTAAAGTAGGCATTACTGAACGACGTGAATTTGACCAAAATGATGTTTTGGCGACAACTCAAGGGCTGATTGGTGAAGTAATCTCAACTTTAAGCATTCAGCTGGCAGAGCAACACCAAACGGATTATATTGTATATATTGGATCCACATTAATAGATAACATACAGCTAATAAAGGTAATAGAACATTATACAATTTTAAAAAAGCATAAACCGATATTTTTAAGAGATTGCGGATTTTCCGGTGCAATCGGTGCGTTAATGAATATTCGTGAGCATTATAAAATATAAATTAAAGCATTTAAGCTAGTAAAATAGTTTAAATGCTTTTTTTTCAATCTTACTTTACATATTTTTTATAGAGGCGTAATATAGAGATTAAATTATTTAGGTAGGTAAATAAATTGGAGGTAAATGTGTTGAATGAGTTATTTCATATGTTTTTTCAACAAAATCGTTATTTAGTCAATAAATTAAATGAAGTATTAAAGCCACACGGTCTTTTTAGTTCACAATGGACAATACTCTTTTTGCTGCATCAAGATGGACCAATGTCACTGACGGCTATTTGGAAATATTTAAATGTAGAAGCACCAACTGTAACAAGAACAGTCAACCGTTTGGAAACACTAGGCTGGGTAGAAAGACAGTATGGAATGGACAAGCGTGAAAAAATAATATCCTTAACAAAGAAAGGGTTGGAACAGTTTCCGCCAATAGCAGCATCAGTCCGATCGTTCGAACAGGAAATTGAAAAAAAATTATCGCAGCAAGATCAGGAACTCTTAAAGGGGATACTTAAAAAGATAGAAGGTTAATGAGAATGGAGCAACAAAATCAGCAAAACAAAATTTTTACTAAGCAATTTATTAGCTTATTTTTTACAAACATGTCAGTATTTTTTGTGTTTTACGGTCTAATCACGACATTGCCGCTATATGCAATCGGTGTGCTAGGGAAATCGGATGATGATTCAGGATTACTCGTTACAGTATTTTTAATCTCGGCAATAATTGTCAGACCGTTTTGCGGGAAATTGCTAGAAGTATTTGGAAAGAAAAAAATGCTTATCATCAGTCTTGCCTTTTATTTGGCATGCACAATACTATATATTTTCTTTAAACCATTTATTTTATTGCTGGCACTAAGATTTTTCCAAGGAATATGGTTTAGTATTGCTACAACAGCATCTGGCTCGTTGGCAGCAGATATTATTCCAGCTAAACGTAAAGGCACAGGGTTAGGCTACTTTACAATGTCGACGAATTTAGCCGTTGTATTCGGACCATTTATAGGGTTACTTATCATACAATACGCAAGCTTCAATGTACTATTTATTGTGTTATCTGCTTTTGTTGCAGCTGGCGGTTTGCTGGCATTAACAATACCGGTTGAAGAAAATTATGTAACACCAGTGCAGGGAAGTAAATTTAAATTTTCATTTAATGATTTATTTGAAAAAAGAGCATTGCCGACTGCTGCCATAGCTTGTTTAATTGCATTTTCGTATGCCAGCATTTTATCATTTTTATCGTTATATGCAGAAGAACGAAATTTACTTACAGTAGCGAGTTATTTCTATGCTGTGTTTGCAGTCGCGATGATTGCAGTTCGTCCGTTTACAGGGAGAATTTATGATACATTCGGAGCAAAATACGTTATAATCCCATCGTTCGTTCTCTTTAGTATTGGTTTAGTAATACTTGCCAATGCTCAGCAGGCAATACCTTTTTTATTGTCGGCCATATTTATAGGGATCGGTTATGGGACATTAACAACGAGTTTTCAATCTTTATGCATCCAGTCGACTTCACCTATGCGCAGCGGATATGCAACAGCTACGTACTTTACGTTATTCGATATAGGGATTGCAGTTGGCTCGTATGTTTTTGGGGTTGTAGCAGTAGCTGCAGGCTATAAGACTGTTTACATGAGCTCAGCTGTTTTAGTTTTCATTATATTAGTGATTTACTTGCTGTCGCTTGGAAAACTGCAAAATCAATCGGAATAGTAAAAAACGATTCATTTATACCTTAGCTGGATAAATGAATCGTTTTATTATTGTTCTGAATTTTTAAGTATTGCTTCCCGTGCAAGGGCGTCGGCGGCTTTATTTTCTTTATCTGGAATCCATTTAATAAAATACAGCTCAAATTGTTTAATGAGTGCCATTGCTTCCAATAAATACGGTTTAAATTCTTCATTTTTAACATATTCTTTGTCAACGGAGCTCACTACAATCTTTGAATCCGACCGCATTGAAACGAAGGTGGCGCCAATTTTCAACGCTTCTTCTAATCCTCTTACCAATGCCGTAAATTCGGCTATATGATTATTTGTAGTGCCTATTGGTTCACTTATCTTAATATGATGACCTTCACCTTTAATAAAAATGCCAATTCCGCTCGGACCCGGATTGCCGGCACTAGCGCCATCAATATAAACTTCCAGCATAAAACCGCTCCTTTTTAATTTGCTTATACTCAGTATAGCAAAACGTTTGAAAGTTGGAGAAAAATAAAAAAATAGCGTACAATAGAAAATCATATTAAAAGGAGGTACATGAATTGAATAAAGTGGATGTGATGAAAGACATTGATGAATTAATGGATACTTATTGTTCAGACTGTCTAGTCATTCGTGACCTTCGTAAAGAACGTGGAAAACACGGTGCTCATCGTTTTTGTATAGAATCTTGTACAGTGGGGGAACAACTTCAATTTCTAGGGCAAGAAATGATGAAAATTTACGAAAAATAATAATTTTATGAAGCGTACTATTGAAAAATAATGTTTTTTTGATATAATAATTAAGTATTTCTTATTTACCTATTTTAAATCTCTGGTACAGATTTATGCAATGTAGGTAAAGCCAATCGACGGAGTGGTATCCGTTGAAAAGTCTCTTCATTTTTATCCCTTTTATGAAAAAGGGAAAGGAACAATTTGCAATGAGCTGCGCATAACAGCTCATTTGCAAATTGTTTTTTTGTTATATTTAAATAGTAATTTTACCCTTATATTTTAAAAGTAAGGTTATCATACAAATATTGGACTCATCACCATAACATGGGGATGCTTTTTTTTATGAAATCTCTCTTAATTGATTGATGGGCAACGGTAAGACAACGATAAAGCCACGTGATAAAGTAAATTCATTAGTGCTCTCCTAAAATAAGGGGAGATTTTACCGTTATTTGAATAGTGTAGCTCATTTTTAAGGTAAATAAGGGAACGTTTTACCGTTATTTTAAATAAAACTGTGAATTTCATGTTTTTTAGGTCAATAACGGAAATTCCTTCCGTTATTTTCACTATTTTTTATGTTATTTTAAAAATAACGGAAATTCGTTCCTCTATTTTTCTTGTTACGCAATTAAATATATAAAAGCTTTGGAGCCACGCCGCCCGGAAAGCAGGTATAATCCAAAGCAAACTAAAAGCTACTTTCGACGTCTCGAAAGTAGCTTTTAGCTTTTGTATTATTGCTTTTCTTTATAGAAAACCGATAATTCCTGATAGTATTTATTTAAAGAAGATGGTGATACGCTAAAGCTCTCACCGATTTCTTTGACAGTGAACTTTTGTTCAAATAGATCATGTTCCTGACCGAATCGTACAGCACCGGCAGCAATTGCACCAGCTTTACGTGCAGAAGGCTGTTTTTCGATTAAATAATCTTCTACAACCATTACAAAGTCATCATTGTTAATCGACTTGTCGGCCATAAATTCCTTAAGCTGTTCCACTACTTCCTGCTCGAAAGGTGTAAACTCTTCGCCTTCATAGCCATTCTCTACTAAACCTTCCCATAATAATAAATGGTTTTCTTTAGCAAATTGTTCGACAGATAATTTACTTGCTTTAAAAGCGTTTGTAAACTGTTCAAATGAGATTGCATGTTCTTTATGGAAGAAGATTAATGTTGATACAGCTAGTACATGATTTTTTTCGTTCGAACCATCTGGCAATAAAAATGCGAACACGCGCATGCCTAATGGAATCGATTTATGGCTTTCTCGTTGGATTTGATAAGTTGTTCCATCCAAAGCAGAAATCGCTGTAAAGTATTGATCTTCTACTTCTTCAACTGTCCCAATGAAGAAAATAGGCTGTTCCCATGATTTTAACAGCTCAATCATTGATGGGCGAACGGCTTTTTTAGCCACCTTTGCCAAGAAATTTTTCCAAATATCAGGGCGTTGGTGGAAGAAGTACTCATCCAATGCTACCGCTTCAACTAATTCCTTATGCAATTTCTTTTCAAGCTTTGGTGCCCATTTACGAACTAATTCCATAAATTCGCGAATATCTTTTCTTTCTGGGTAATTGCTATAGAATGTTTGCAGTACATTTTCAATTTCTTCTTGGAAAACGTTCACAGAAGTTACTTGATTTTTACCTTCACAGCACTTCTTGTATTTTTTTCCACTACCGCATGGGCATGGGTCATTTCGTCCAACCATTGTAACACTTCCTTTAATACAACTTTTAAATACTAATACCGCAGTATTGCTACTATTAATAATAACGTCAGATTGTTATTATTGAAACTGATTATCTTTTTTGAACTATCAGAAAGATTGTTGCATTTTAGATTATATTAAATTATATACAAAAATAGAACAATAATAGATAGATTAAAAAAAAAAGAGACACCGCAAGCATTTTGCTATGTCTCTTCATATTATATCATTGTTTCGGAATGTGGTGCTGCAGGTAACTTTTTCATGAATATAAATTGTTCAAGTTGAGCAACAGTATTCCCAATTAAGATAAAGGCCCCTCCAATTACGAGCTGAGAAGTTAACCCTTCGCCGAGGAAAATTATTGCGAATATTGCAGCAAAAATCGGCTCAAGCGAAAAAATCAATCCAGTATGTGTCGGAGAAGTATATTGTTGTACAACAGCTTGGGCGATAAAGCAAAATGCCGTACATATAATACCTAAACCTAAAATAGCTACCCATCCGGATGAAGTTGAAGGCAGTTTAGGAGATTCATACAATATAGTAAAGAGTGCTCCAAATAGGCCTGCGACACCTAATTGATATACGCCATAAGAGATTGATTCTACATTTTTTGTAAATCTACTATTTAAGATTATGTAAATGGAATAGCATATGGCTGCAATAGCAACTAATATATCGCCAGTTTTAAAAGCGAGAGAATCATCAAATGTTAAAATGGTAATACCGATCATTGTTGCTACAACGGCAAAACTGACTGCCCGTGATGGAAGGCGTTTTTCCATAAAGCTTGTAATAATCGGTACTAATACGACAGTTAGGCTTAATATAAAGCCCGCATTTCCTGCAGAAGTTGTTTTTAACCCAAATAATGATAAAGCAAAAACTGAAAATATCAAAAATCCTTGGACGGATGCGTACAGAATCGTTTTTATATTTACGCGTAACATTTTAGGTAAAAAGATAAGCCCCGCGATAATAAATGCAATTAAACATCGTAATGCTACAACATTATACGCCTCTAAAACTTCCAATCCCATAACCATAAAGGTGTAGGATATGCCCCAGAACATTGTAACTATTACCATCAAAATATTTGCTTTTCCTTGTAAACTCACCGTCGTCACCACATTTCCAAAGTATCAATATATTACTGTTATAAAACAGTATAAAACATGATATTGTTATTAGTAAAACGAATGTTTATAATGTTAATTATGAAAAAAATTCATGATGAAATCATGTGTTTGGAGTGAAATAGAATGAGTCTCGTTAAATATGAAATTTTAAATAAAGTAGCAGAAGTGCACAGTTTTACTAAAGCGGCAACTAGTCTAGGGTTAACACAATCTGCTGTAAGCCATGCTATATCCAGCCTGGAAAAGGAATTTGGGTTTAATTTAATTCATCGAAATCGGACTGGTGTTACCTTAACGGAGGATGGAATGCAAATGCTGTATGAAATGCGAAAAGTTCTGTTGGCTCAGGAGCATTTGCAACAAGCGGCCTCCAATATTTTAGGGGTAAGTAAAGGTACCGTTCGTATAGGTTTAATATCAACAATTTCGACGCACTGGATGCCTAATATTATTCATATTATGGATTCTCATTATCCAGGAATTCGCATCGAACTTCGTGAAGGGGATTACTATGAAATTGAACAGTGGTTATTAAAAGGAGAAGTAGACTGTGGTTTTTTGAATCGCACTAGCTCTAAACAGTTTGACTTTATGCCTTTAAAACGGGATCCTCTATTATGTATTGTGTCGTCACATAGTCCACTATATGATAGAACAGAGATAGATTTATTGGAAATAGGAGACACACCTATTATTATGCCTTCCTATAAAGGAACAAATGATGTAATGACAACATTTGAGAAATACGGTGTGCAGCCGAATATACGCTTTGAACTTTACGACGAGAAGGCGATAGCATCCATGGTGGAGCATAATGTTGGCATCAGTATTTTACCTGAAATGGCGATATCAATGTTACCGGATAATGTTAAGGCGTTACCGCTCGCTCAGGAAAGTTTTCGGACAATCGGTTTATCGACAAAGCAAAAACTTTCACCGGCCTCAAAAAAATTCGTGGAAGTACTAAAAAATTGGCTAGCAAATGCAGAAACAAAAGGGGAACAGCTATGTTAACAGGAAAAAAGGTATTAATAACAAGTGGCGGTACATTTGAAAAGTGGGATAATGTGCGAGGCCATACGAACTTATCAAAAGGTACGATGGGCTGCTATTTAGCAGAAGCCGCCTTTGAAAAAGGTGCCGACATTACGTATATGCATGGTGTCTTTACACAGCTTCCAGAGCATAAAGATGATATGAAGCTTATAAAATTTGAAGGAATTGAAGACTTAGGGGAAAAGCTGAAACAATTATTGCAATCAGAGCAAATTGATTATGTCATTATGGCGGTAGCTGGATCCGATTGGCTTATAGATAAAGTGTTTGATCAAAGTGGAAACGAGCTTACTGAAAAAGGGAAGATGCCGTCTGATGAACCGCCAATCATTCATTTTAAAAAGGCACCAAAAATATTATCACAAATAAAAAACTGGTCACCGGATACAACGCTAATAGGTTTTAAACTGGAAGCAACCGATGATGAGCAATTTTTAATGGAACGAGCAACATTGCGAATGGAAACGGCAAAAGCGGATTATATGGTCGCGAATAGCTCAAAATCACTATATGGTGCGATGGAGCCGCATTTTATTATTCACCGTTCAGGTAAGGTCGTAAAGGTAGATGGTAAACAAGCAGCAGCAATAGCCCTAGTCAATTTATTTTCATAGATGATTTTATCTATTTAAAATTTAAGGTTGATATTATAATTAGAATATTCTATTTATTTTAAATTGAAAAGAGGCTTAATAATGTATCAATTCGATCACCTAGTTCACTTTGTAAAACAGCCAGAAAAAACGATGCAAAAACTTCAGCAGGATGGAATCCATGTCGTGCCCGGTGGAAGCCATGAAGCATGGGGTACATATAATACGTTAAGTTATTTTGATATGTCCTATATTGAATTAATCGGCATAGAAAATGAAGAGAAGTTCAAGGAAGCGGCAAAACAGAAATATACATTACATGCCAGTTATGAACAAAATCGACGTAAAGATGGGTTGACACGATTTGCGATCCGCACACAAACGATTGAAGAAGATTCCGAAAAATTTAAACAAGCAGGATTGGAAGTTTTTGGTCCGGAACATTTTACTAGAACGCGTGACGACGGTTCGATAGTAGGCTGGCAATTGTTGTATATTGGCCATCCGAATGCAAAAATTGAGCTGCCATTTTTCATTCAATGGGATGAGGCGGATTCGGTTCGCCGTGAGGAACTAACAGAACGTGGTATAGTAGCACAGCATCCGTTAGGGAATTTAAAGCTGGATGCCATCCATTTTGCCGTCCCGAATTTTGATGATGTAGAGCAAATTGCTAAACTTTGCGAAGCTGAAATTTTGAAGAAGGAAGATCTGGAACAAAATGCTGAATACAGGATTGTTTTGTTAGGAGAGGTAAAACTCATTTTCATAAAGCCGGTCGGTGAAGGAATCGCCTGGAATTATATGATAGAAAATGGTTATGGCATAAAAAAGGCTGTACTTTCCGGGGGCACCGAGGACAAAACCCTTTCAATTGATGGTGCACGATACGAAATTTGCAAAGCAGTAAAATAAAAAAGAAGCTGTAAACGATATTTTACCGATTCGTTTACAGCTTTTCCTATTTTTTTATAACATTCGATGCTTGAAGACCTCGAATGCCATCAATTACATCAAATTCAACGACTTGTCCCTCATCAAGTGAACGAAATCCTTCTTCTTTTATGCCAGTAAAGTGTACAAAAACATCTTCACCATTATTACTTTCTATAAATCCGTAACCTTTTTCATTATCAAACCATTTTACAGTGCCTTGGTGCATCCGCTTTCTCCTCCGATACTGTCAAAATTCAATTGATGAAACATTAAGAGTACAGAATATTACGAATAAACTATATACTAAATCAACAAGTAATGTCAATAATTTGTCGATTTATGCGTTTAAATTTATTTATCGATTCTGATAAAACAGACTATAATAAGAAAGACTATATAAATGAAAGCAGGGCGAGATATGTCAACAACAACGAAAATACCGAAATCAGACATCGAAATAGCAAATGAGGCAACGATGAAGCCAATCGTTGAAATAGCTGAAAATGCAAAAATACCTTTAGATGCAGTGGAACAATATGGTCGCTTCAAAGCAAAAATTGATACGAGTAAAATTAGTGGTACAGCAAATGCAAAAGTGGTGCTTGTTACAGCGATTAGCCCTACACCAGCTGGAGAAGGAAAGTCTACAGTAACAGTAGGTTTAGCAGATGCCCTTCAACAATTGGATCAGCGTGTAATGGTTGCATTACGTGAACCGTCTTTAGGACCGGTAATGGGTGTTAAAGGTGGCGCAACAGGTGGAGGCTATGCACAAGTTTTACCGATGGAGCAAATTAACCTTCATTTTAATGGTGATTTCCACGCAATTACTACTGCAAATAATGCGTTATCAGCATTAATTGATAATCATATCCACCAAGGTAATGAACTTCATATTGATCCTCGCCGGATTATTTGGAAGCGTGTTGTTGATTTGAATGATCGTGCATTACGTCACGTTACAGTCGGATTAGGTGGACCATTACAAGGGGTACCTCGTGAAGATGGTTTTGATATTACGGTAGCATCGGAAATTATGGCGATTTTCTGTTTAGCAACTAGTATTCAGGATTTAAAGCAGCGCCTGGCACGTATCGTCATTGGTTATACATATGACCGTGAGCCTGTAACAGTAGGAGATTTAAAAGTAGAAGGTGCTTTAACTTTAATTTTAAAGGAAGCATTGGACCCAAACTTAGTACAAACAATTGAAGGTACTCCGGCTTTAATACATGGCGGACCGTTCGCAAATATTGCCCATGGGTGTAATTCAATTATTGCAACACAGACAGCCCGTAAACTTGCGGATATCGTCGTAACAGAAGCTGGTTTTGGATCGGATCTTGGTGCAGAAAAGTTTTTAAATATTAAAGCACGTGAAGCAGGCTTTGAACCGAGTGCTGTTGTAATTGTTGCGACAATTCGTGCCCTAAAAATGCATGGTGGTGTAGCAAAAGCGAATTTAGTGGAAGAGAATGTAGCAGCTTTACAGGATGGTATTGCAAATTTAGCGCAACATGTTTCGAATATACGTAATTTCGGTCTTGAGCCAGTCGTTGCGTTAAACCGATTTATTACGGATACGGAAAAAGAACTGCAAGCAGTATTACAATGGGCAGAAGCTAATGATGTTCGCATCGCTCGTACGAATGTGTGGGAAGAAGGCGGAAAAGGTGGAATTGAGCTTGCTCAACATGTGTTGGAAGTAATCGATCAGCCACACACTTACAAGCCTTTATATGAGCTTCAGGAAACGGTGGAGCAAAAATTAATTAAGATTGTACAGCAAGTATATGGCGGATTAGGTGTACAATTAACAGAAGTCGCAAAAAGACAATTGGCTGCTATTGAGAAAAACGGTTGGGATAACTTACCGATTTGTATGGCTAAAACACAATATTCATTATCTGATCAACCAGGCTTACTTGGTCGCCCGACTGATTTTGTTGTGACAATTCGTGAAATAATACCAAAACTTGGTGCAGGATTCTTAGTTTGCCTAACTGGAGATATTATGACAATGCCGGGATTACCTAAACAGCCAGCAGCATTAAAAATGGATGTTGCGGAAGATGGCAGTGCTGTAGGTCTTTTCTAATAAAAAATCCTAAAAAAGAAACGTATTCGTATATATGAACTGAACCCCGAATAGTGGACACTTTAAAAAAAAGTGACCTATTCGGGTTTTTTCTATTTTCATTACTAGAAATCCTCGTTATACTGACCATACGATTTAAGAACGGGAGAACATC
>NZ_JAXCLE010000019.1:0-62888 GCF_037027585.1 Solibacillus ferritrahens
CGAGAAAACAATGGACATTAAAAAAGATGACTCCGGCAACTTACCGAAGTCATCTAATTGCAGCATAAGAAACTGCTACATCGCTTTTTTTAAACTGTCTACATAATAGGGTTCAGTTCAAACAAGTGATCGCTAGCCTTTTTAATTATTTAAAAATCGACAGCTTTTTCAATGCAATGCAAACAGGTATAGCAATAATAAGTCCGACTGTATTTTGTACGAGATTGCCGGGAATAGAAGCTAACGGAATAATCCAGTTTCCATACAACACACGCTCGCAAATATAATAGCCGCCCAACATAAAGGGAATCGATACTACAACCGCAATAATATTGTATATAAAACTATCACCATTTTTGCCGTTTACCCTAGCAATTTTACCTACGATATAGCCTTGAATTCCACGTGTAATGAAAGTGAAAGGCGCCCATAATGTCCACCCGGATAGAATATCAAACAAGGCCATTCCAAATGCTCCTGCAATTGCTCCCTTTTTAGGGCCAAATAGTATCGCTACAATAAAAAGCATTGCCGATCCCAAATGTACGAGGCCACCGTTTGCTGCTATAGGCAATCGAATATTAATAAAGAATGTTGCGGTAAAAACTAGAGAAATAAGTAAGCTCGTAATAATTAAATCCTTTGTTTTGTCGGATGAGGCAGATACAGACCTTGTTGTTGTTTGCATAAATAATTCTCCTTCTATTTGAAATTATCTATCATATTAGCAATATATTGGCACCTATAAAAGGTTCAAAAATAAACAATTTGATAAGGTCAGAATACAAAAAATAGCCTATGTTGAATGAATGAACATTTAACATAGGGCTAGGATAAATTAACGATTTAAAGTTGATTTTCTTTTTCCATAAAGTAAATAAATAATAAGTCCAATAATGAACCATATGCCACAAGCAGCCCAAGTCTGCATGGACAGCTGTGTAATTAGGAAAATACATAAAATCAGCGATACGATTGGCAAAACAGGATAGAAAGGCACTTTAAATCCATTAGGCGGCAAGTTTTTGTTTTTTCTTAAATTCAAAATACCGGCTGAAACGAAAATAAATGCAATTAATGTTCCCATGTTTACTAGTTCTGCTAAAGTCTCCAACGGAATAAATCCAGCAAAAAAAGAAATGACAATTGTAAAAATCCATGTATTTTTCACAGGAGTTTTACGTTTTGGACTTAATTGTGCAAATATTTTTGGCATTAAACCATCCCGGGCAAATGCCATTAATAGACGAGTTCCCCCGTACATCATCACTAAAATAACGGTCATCATTCCAATTACTGCGCCTAAAGAAATAATGCCAGCTGCCCACTCTTGATTGATGACTTGCATCGCAAAAGAAACGGGATCTGTCACATTTAAATTTGTGTAAGGGACAATACCTGTTAATACTAATGAAACGACCACATAAAGCAATGTACAAATAAATAAGGAACCGATAATTCCAATTGGCATATTACGCTGTGGGTTTTTAACCTCTTCGGCTGCAGAAGAAACTGCGTCAAATCCTAAGTAAGCGAAAAATACGAGTGCAGCACCAGTAAATACACCGCTCATACCGAATGGTAAAAAGGGTGTCCAGTTTTCCGGCTTTACGTAAAATACACCGACACCAATAAATAATAAAATAACGCCCACTTTTATCGCAACTAATAATGCATTGAATCTTGCAGATTCTTTCATTCCCAAAGTTAGCAAAATTCCGATTACAAAAATAATGCAAATAGCTGGTAAATTAATGTAAGTGCCTTCTTCGGGGCTAAATGCTCCAGTTAAAGCTAAAGGAATGTGAATATTAAACCCTTCTAATAGTGAAGTGAAGTAACCCGACCATCCAGTAGCCACTGCTGCTGTAGCAAGTCCGTATTCGAGTAACAATGACCAACCAACTAGCCAAGCGATGATTTCACCAAAAACGATATAACTATAAGAATAAGCGCTACCTGTCACTGGGACAGTCGAAGAGAACTCTGAATAACAGAGCGCGGCCAATGCACACACTATAGCTGCAATGACGAAAGAAAAAATGATGCCGGGTCCTGCATGAAGAGCTGAAACAGTTCCTGGCAAGATGAATATACCTGTTCCGACAATTGCTCCTACACCGAGTAATATTAAATCAAATGCACCCAATGTTTTTGGAAGTTGTAAATTATCGCTTTTATGCAAAAGGTCCTTAATCGGTTTTTTTCTAAATAATTTTTTCATTATTTCACCTATTTCTAATTTAACAATATCAAAATTTTAGCATCATTAATCGTAATAATAAAGAAGTTTATCAAGTTGAAGCGTTAAAGTGAGATTTTTCGTCAAAAAACAGAAAAATAAGGCGTTAAGAGAGAATGGAATGACAGAGATAAAAGTATTATTTGTTTATGTTTAAAATTTTATGTAAAATTAATACTATTTAAATAAGAAACATTGAAAAGTAAATTTGCGGTTATGAAAAAAACGTATATAATTTCGATAGAGTAAAGATATTGAAATATACTTATCTTTTGAACATAGCACAAAGGAGTGCAAATAATGGAGAAAAAAATCCAAATTAAACAGCCAAAGTATCAAGTGATTGCAGAAGATATTGCAGCGAAAATTGTTGAAAAAAAATATATTGTCGGGGAAAAAATTTATGCACGTTCATCACTAGCTTCTCAATACAATGTCTCTTCGGAAACAGCGAGAAGAGCAATTGCCGTTTTACAGGATTTAAATATCGTTGAGGCAACAAAAGGAAGCGGTGTAGTAATCGTTTCGTACGAAAATGCAGCCAAATACATTCAACGATTACAGGGAGTAAAGTCAATACGAGATTTGCAAAAGCAATTAACAGATAGTATTGGAAGACAGATTGATGAATTAAATAACTTCCAGGAAACGCTAGTAGAAATGGTTAATCGGACAAGCAGATATCAATCAATAAATCCCTTTGTCCCTTTTCAAATTGATATTACGGAGCAATGCCCTTATTTATCAAAAAATATTGGGGAAATTAACTTTTGGCAACAAACTGGAGCAACAATTATAGGCATCAAAAAGGATCATGAATTAATTGTTTCTCCTGGTCCGTACGCCACAATATCTGCTGGCGATACATTATTTTTTATAGGTAAAGATGAATGCTACTCAAATGTGAAACACTTTTTACAACTTTAAAGTAACCATTTCATTTAGCTTTAGTGAAGCTTGTCATATTTGTCATAAAAACAAACTACTACCGGAATCTCGCTCGGTAGTAGTTTTTTCTGTTTCATGAAAACTATTTCTTTTTTTGAATTTTAAAATTAACACTTCTTATTTGACAAAAGTAACAACGCCTATTAATATTGGAGTTGTTGCCTGTAACAACCCGATAGAATAAAAGAGTTGTTACTTGTATGAAATTTATAATTATAGGAAGTGGATTATGGGGAAAATTAAGATTGAACGAGTCACAAAAGTATTTGGGAAAAACACATCACAAGCATTGAAATTAGTTAAGCAGGAAAAATCTAAAGAACAGATTTTAAAAGAAACAAATGCCACTGTAGGTGTATATGAAGCAAGTTTAACGATTGAAGAAGGTGAGATTTTCGTGATTATGGGGCTTTCAGGAAGTGGGAAGTCAACATTAATACGACTGTTAAACCGATTAATTCAACCAACAAGCGGTGATATATATATAGATAACCAGAACATTACAAACTTGAATAAAAAGAGCTTACAAATTGTCCGAAGAGAAAAAATGAGCATGGTGTTTCAAAACTTCGCATTATTCCCACAACGTACAATTTTGCAAAACGCAGAGTATGGCCTAGAAATCCGAGGCATTCCGAAAGAGGAAAGACGATTAAAAGCAGAAAAGGCTTTACAAAATGCAGGGTTGCTCTCCTATAAAGACCAATATCCAGATCAATTATCAGGTGGTATGCAACAACGTGTAGGACTTGCACGTGCTTTAGCAAATGATACAGAAATTATTTTAATGGATGAAGCTTTTTCTGCTCTTGATCCGCTCATTCGAAAAGAAATGCAAGATGAGCTATTAGAATTACAAGCTAATTTACAAAAAACTATTGTCTTTATTACACATGATCTGAATGAAGCACTTCGTATTGGTGATCGAATTGCCATTATGAAAGATGGGAAAATTATTCAAGTTGGAACTGGGGAAGAAATTTTAACAAATCCTGCAAACGAATATGTCCGATCATTCTTAGAGGATGTAGACCGTTCGAAAGTATTAACTGCGGAAAATGCAATGATTCGACCAATGACAATTCAAATTGATCATGAGGGACCAAAAGTAGCATTACAGCGTATGAAAGAAGATAAAGTGAGTGTATTACTCGCAGTAGATAAAGCTCGAAAATATTTAGGCTATATTACTGCTAATGATGCACTGAACCTAGCGAAATCTGGCGAAAAATCACTGAAGTCGATTTTACGTAACGATATGCCAATTGTAGAACCATCTACAGTTATTCAGGAAATTTTATCGGTTATTTCCGATTCACCGACACCAGTTGCTGTTGTTGAAGAAGGGAAACTGCGCGGTGTCCTTATTCGTGGAGTTGTACTAGAGTCATTAGCCTCTGAAAAAAATGGGGGTGTAGACAATGAGTAAACTATTAAATTTAGCGACGCCAATTCCGGTAGCTGAAAATGTAGAAAAACTAATGGATATTGTGACAGATACGTTTTCTTCCCAATTCCGTTTTATTCAAAATAATGGTGCAGATTTAATGGATTTTGTGACATCCACATTAACATCCATTCCACCATATGTATTTATCTTAATCGTTGCAGTTTTAGCGTTTTTCGCAACGGGTAAAAAGTTCGGCTTAGCTATTTTCTCTATTCTTGGTCTACTATTTATTTTAAACCAAGGGCTTTGGGATCAGTTGATGAATACATTTACACTTGTAATGTTTTCAAGTTTAATCGCGATTATTATAGGTATACCACTTGGCATACTCATGTCGAAATCTAAAGTGGTAGAAGAAATATTAAAACCAATTTTAGACTTTATGCAAACAATGCCAGGGTTCGTTTACTTAATTCCAGCGGTTGCATTTTTCGGAATTGGTGTCGTACCAGGTGTATTTGCCTCAGTAATCTTCGCATTACCACCAACTGTACGCTTCACAAATTTAGGTATTCGCCAAGTTCCAAAGCACTTAATCGAGGCAGCGGACTCTTATGGTAGTACGTTTACACAAAAGTTATTAAAAGTAGAATTACCACTTTCCAAAGCTACTATAATGGCCGGCATTAACCAAACAGTACTATTATCTTTATCGATGGTTGTTATTGCATCGATGATTGGTGCACCGGGATTAGGCCGTGAAGTATTATCAGCATTACAACGTGCACAAATTGGGAACGGATTTGTTGCAGGTATTAGTTTAGTTATCTTTGCGATAATCGTAGACCGATTAACACAAAGTTTAAATAAAGATAAATCAAATGGGGGAAAATAAAATGAAAAAATTAAAATGGATGCCTGCAGCTACTGCTATGAGTGCAGTACTTTTATTAGCAGCTTGTGGAAATGATTCAACAGACACAAAGGATGCTACATCTTCAAAAGACCTAGGTTCAATTGATTTAGCATACGTAGAATGGGATTCAGAAGTTGCCTCTACTTATGTAGTAGCAGAAGTACTGGAAAGTGTCGGTTATGATGTGGACATTACGCCATTGGATAATGCTATTATGTGGGAAGCTGTTTCAAAAGGAGAAGCAGATGCGATGGTATCTGGCTGGTTACCAGCTACACATGCAGCACAATTTGAAAAATATGGTGCAGATATAGCCGATTTAGGACCAAATTTAAAAGGGGCAAAAATTGGGTTTGTCGTACCAGAATATATGGAAGTTACGTCAATTGCTGATTTATCGACAGAAGCATCATCAACGATTACAGGAATCGAAGCTGGAGCTGGGGTAGTGGCGGCTGCTGAAAGAGCACTTGAAGCTTATCCAAATTTAGCATCATGGTCATTACAAACGTCTTCATCAGGTGCGATGACGGTTGCTTTAGAGCAAGCGATTAAAAATGAAGAAGAAATCATTGTAACAGGTTGGAGCCCACACTGGAAATTTGCTAACTATGATTTGAAATATTTGGAAGATCCTGAAGGTGTATTTGGCGGGGAAGAAAATATTCATACATTTGTTCGTCCAAACTTAGAACAAGAATCTCCGGATGCCTTTAAAATCCTCGATGCATTTGAATGGACTACAGAAGACATTGAAGAAGTAATGCTGGATATTTATTCAGGGACGAAACCTAAAGAAGCAGCCCAAAAATGGATTGAAAGCAATGAAGACCGTGTGAATAACTGGACAGAAGGTATTGAAAAATAATTAAAAATAGCAGAATGGAAGCGTATTGCGGCCATTCTGCTTTTTTTTATTTTGTATAGTTATCGAAGTAGCCTTGAATATAAATCATTGGTGTTCCTTTATCGCCTGATCCTGAAGTTAAGTCAGACAATGAACCGATAAGGTCAGTCAGCTTACGAGGTGTAGTACCTTGGGCAGCCATATTACCAGTTAAATCTTCTTCTTTATTATTAATATAATCTTTAATAGCGTCTTTTAATGCTTCACCATGTAAATTTGCAAAATCATTATCAGCTAAATACTTCAATTTGATCTCGTTCGGAGTACCGTCAAGGCCTGGCGTGTAGGCAGGAGATACAACAGGGTCTGCAAGCTCCCAAATTTGGCCTACTGGATCTTTAAATGCACCATCACCGTAAATCATTACTTCTACAAGTTTGCCAGTAGCAGCTAAAATTTTTGCTTGAATGTCATCAACGATTGGTTGACAGTTATCCGGGAATAATTTTACGCTATCTTCCGTCGATTTGTTTGAACCAAGTAACCCGTAGTTAGAGTTAAAGCCAGATCCGTTCACAGATTCCGCTAAAATATTGTCTAGACCGTAGATTTTTTCTGCACCGGCAGCTTTTAAAATACGTTTTGTACGGAAACGAGAGTGAATATCACATGTTAAAATACTTTTCGTATAATCTAAAATCGTTTTTGCGTTGTTTGAGAAAATTACTTCAACTTCAGCGCCTTGTTCAATGATTAATTCTTTATAATATTCGATGTAATCCACACCTGTAAATGTATGTTTGTTGTAACCGAAATGGCCACGGAATTCAGCTTCAGTTAGCACATCTGTCCAAGGATTAATTCCTTTTTCATCAAGCTCATCCAATGTAACTAAATGGTTACCTACTTCATCAGAAGGGTAGCTTAGCATAAGGACGATTTTCTTTGTGCCTCCTGCAATTCCTTTTAAAATGTTTGAGAAGCGATTGCGCGAAAGAATTGGGAAAATAACACCTACTGTATCATCTCCAAATTTGGCTTGTACATCTGATGCGATATCTGAGATTTTTGCGTAGTTTCCTTGTGCGCGTGCCACAACAGACTCTGTTACAGTTACAATATCACGATCTTCAATAGCATAGTCTTCTGTCTTTGCTGCATTTAACGCTGTATCAACAACGATTTGAACAATATCGTCCCCTTCATTAATAATTGGGCCACGAAGACCTCGTACAACCGTTCCTACTACACGTTCCAAAATAATCTCTCCTTCAATAGCTGTAAGTTATATTTTAATGGTTTTGCTTACGAAGAAACAAAACTTGAGAAATCTCACAATGTTTACTATAACTCGTTCATGTGATATAAGTAAAATTAATAATTCTAATATCAGATATAAGTGAGGGTTATATGATTATAAAGTTGGAAGCTTATCGCATATTTAATGAAGTGAGTCGAAATAAAAGTTTTTCAAATGCAGCGGCAGCGTTGTACATGACACAGCCAGCAGTTAGCCAGTCCATTTCAAAACTTGAAAAAGAACTTGATATCATTTTATTTAATAGAACTCCAAAAGGGGTAACATTAACAGAAGAAGGCGAGCTGTTACATGAATATGTCAATTCCGCTCTTGGTATTTTAGACGCTGGGGAAGAAAAAATTGCCGAATTTAAAAACTTACGTACAGGCGTTTTACGTATTGGTGTGGGGGATACAATTTCAAGGTACTTTTTACTGCCCTATTTAGAAGCATTTCATATTAGATATCCTGGCATTAAGTTAAAGGTTCTAAACGGTACAACAAATGAAATATTAGCTTTTATTAAGTCTGGGGAAGCGGATTTAGGCATTTGTAATCTGCCAATACAAGATCCTCAGCTTCAAGTTATCCCTTGTAAGGAGATTCATGATATATTTGTGTGCGGACAAAAATATAAAAACTTAACGAAAAAACCGATTCGGCTCGATATGCTTATGAAGCTGCCATTAATTTTTCTTGAGAAAAAGGCAAATTCTCGTAATTATGTGGAAAACTATTTAAAAGAACAAGGCTATACAATTTCACCTGAATTCGAATTGGGCTCACATGATTTAGTATTGGAATTTGCGAAAATCAATTTAGGTGTCGCTAGCGTAACAAAGGAGTTTGCAACCGACTACTTAAAAAAAGGTCTTTTATATGAAATTGAGCTCCAACAGCCAATTCCTAAGCGCAGTTTAGGGATTGTCCATTTAAAAAATGTTTCACTTTCAAAAGCAACGAGAAAATTTATCGCCATTGTTGATCCGGGAATCATTCATTAATAGAAGAAAATGAGGAATAAATATGACAACTAATTTTAACGACTATTCATTATCACCAGAATTACAGCGTGCGCTTAAAGATTTGGATTACAGCACACCGACTGAAGTACAGCAAAAGGTTTTGCCCCATGCTTTAAAAGATGAAGATTTAATCGTAAAAGCACAAACAGGAAGCGGGAAAACTGCCGCATTCGCGATTCCAATTTGCGAAAATATAGAATGGATAGAAAACAAGCCACAAGCGCTAGTATTAACACCGACACGTGAACTGGCTGTCCAAGTAAAAGAAGAATTCACAAATATTGGACGCTACAAACGTATTAAAGCGACAGCATTGTACGGGAAGCAGCCGTTCCGTTATCAGCAAGATGAACTAAAACAAAAAACACATGTTGCAGTAGGAACGCCAGGACGCGTATTGGATCATATTGAAAAGGGGACGTTAAAACTCGATAAAATCCGCTATGTAGTTCTTGATGAAGCAGATGAAATGCTTAACATGGGCTTTATCGATCAAGTGGAAGCCATTTTAGCACATGTTGACCATCGTGAAGTTATGATGCTGTTTTCTGCAACTGTGCCAGATACGATAAAAAAACTTGCATCCAATTATTTAAAGGCTCCGATTGATATCGAAGTGCACTCAGAGGAGGCTGCTCCGAAAATTGAGCATGCTGTGATTGAAGTACACGATGAGGAGAAAACAGCAGCTGTAGAAAAAATTGCGGTTGTTGAAAATCCGGATACATGTATTATTTTCTGCCGTACGAAAGACCGTGTTGATGCCCTCCATGATTATTTATATGACCGTGAGTACAGTGTCGATAAACTGCATGGCGGGATGGATCAGTCTACGCGTTTACTTGTCATGAATGATTTCAAGCGCGGGGATTTCCGTTATTTAGTGGCGACAGATGTTGCAGCTCGCGGCATTGATATTGAGAACATTTCACTGGTGATTAACTATGATTTACCAATGGAAAAAGAAGCCTATGTCCATCGTACAGGTCGAACAGGGCGTGCTGGCAAGCAAGGGAAGGCTGTCACGTTTATTACACCGTTTGAACATGAGTTTTTAGCAGGAATTGAAGAATTGATTGGGTTTACCATTCCCAAAGTGGATTTACCAACACATGAAGAAGTAGAAGCAAAGGCAGAAGCATTTGATAAAAAAATGCAAAGTCGACCACAGAAGAAAAAACAAAAGAATGCAAAGGTTGATGCAAACATTACAAAGCTCTACTTTAATGGCGGTAAGAAGAAAAAGTTGCGTGCCATTGATTTTGTCGGGACGATTGCAAAAATTCCTGGCATGACTGCAGCAGATATCGGCATTATTACAATATTAGATACGTCCTCATTCGTGGAAATACTAAATGGGAAGGGCAATCTCGTATTAAAAGCGATGAAAACAACGCCAATTAAAGGTAAGCAATTAAAAGTGCATATTTCGACGAGCAGTAAATAGTTTAAAAAGAAGCTAGAACAGAAGTAGAAATTTCAAACGATAAGGAGAAACCCATATTAAGAAATGGATACTTTATAAAATTGATTGAAATGGAGGGGCGAGTGTAGCTGACGGCTAACGCCTTTCGCTACAAGCAAAGCTTCCTACGGGAATAGCGAAATTATTTTTGCGACGAGTAACCGCAGGAGCCTGACGCCTGAGACTACAGGCTCAGGCCACGCCCGTGGAAATCGTCCCCGGAATGGAAATCAATTTTGTGCACAGCAAAAAAGCACCATTTTTCTCTTAGAGAAAAATGGTGCTTTTGGTTTCTATCCCATCATCTTTTATTGTTTAAATGAGCCTGTTTATTTGGTTTCCTCATTTTTGATATAAAACCATAATAAATTTGCAAGCTCGACATTTTCCCCAGCATGCGGTGTATTTGTAAAAGCTTCACGAAATGGCTTTAGCAATGCTTCAATTACGGCAATACGTAACTCATCGCGCTGTAGCTCATCTAGAATGCTTTCCGTAAATTGAGCTCCCACCCCATTTGCGGCATCCAATTTTAACTGGTCAAGAAACCCTTGCACTTTTTCAATTAAATCGCTCTTTGTAACCGATTGGTAAATTTTTTTCTCTTCAACTAGTTGAAGAGCATCTTGAGTAATTAATATTTCGCCATTTTCCAGCATGGAAGGATAAATTGCTTTAATATTGCGAAGTGCAATCCTTAAAATTCTCTTCGGATCAATCATATCCCTATAAAATAAGCGATGACAATACGTTAAATGATGCACCATCGCGAAAAACAAAATAGCGAGCTCAAGAGTATAGGGACGTACTTTTTCGCCAAAGATATCGGTGAATCGATTAGATACCCATTCTATTTCCAGTAAGCGATAGCGCTCTAATAATTCCCGGAGTTCCTTATCGTTCGACTGAAAAATATTTTCGAACACGGATGCTAAATTTTGTTTCTTGTTTATTTGCATAAGTACGAGGATTTGTTCCAACAATAAATTTTCATCTGTATTATCTTGGTTTAATAGCATTTCATGGCGTAACAAGCTCGCTTCATAACGGGTTTGCTCCATAATTGCTGTAAAACATTCCACTTTTGAAGAAAAATAATTATAGAAAGTCCCTTTGGATATAAGTGCTTTGTCCAAAATATCTTGTATTGATGTTTCATGGAAGCCTTTTTCAATAAAAAGCTGTAATGCACTATCGAGCACCTGTCTTTTTCGTTGATTCATGAGTTTCCTCCAAATAAATATATCCGATTAAGTGTGCATATAAAAAATAAATAGAAAAAAACGCTTCTATATACTCTGATTTATACTCTTATTCTACTGTTTGAAACGTGTATTAGCAATGTTTTTAGACTTAGAGTATAAAATTGTTGTATTTATTGGACTCCGAGTATAAAATAGTTCGAGTATAGAAATAGGAAGTTTGAACGTATAAAGAAGGGAAATAAAATTTATGGATAAAACACAAGATATAAAGACATTTAAAAAACCTCCATATTTAATGATTGCTGTATTATTTGTCGGGGCGTTTGTAGCATTTTTAAATAACACATTATTAAACGTAGCCTTACCATCTATTATGGTAGCGTTTGATATTCAAGATTATTCAACTGTTCAATGGTTAGCAACAGGCTATATGCTTGTAAGTGGGATATTGGTTCCGGCTTCAGCATATTTAATTACAAAGTTCAGAACACGTCCTTTATTCATTTTATCGATGGCGATTTTCGTTATTGGTACAGCATTGGCCTCATTTGCGCCTAGCTTCGAATTTTTACTAGCGGGTCGTATGATTCAAGCTGCTGGTGCAGCAACGATGGCACCGATTTTAATGAACGTAATGCTGATTAGTTTTCCGGTTGAAAAGCGCGGGCAGGCAATGGGGATGTTCGGGTTAGTTATGGTACTGGCACCAGCAATCGGACCAACATTGTCAGGATGGATTGTCGAACATTACGACTGGAGCGTTCTGTTCAAAATGATTCTTCCAATTGCCGTTTTATCACTCTTACTGGCAGTTTGGAAACTGGAAGATGTCCTTCCAAATCGTGATGCTAAAATCGATATACTTTCTATTGTACTGTCTACAATCGGTTTTGGCGGATTATTATACGGCTTCAGTACAGCTAGTTCAGCTGGCTGGTCAGCAATAGAAGTATGGGGTACGATTGCTGCAGGGGCAATTGGTTTAGCGTGGTTTATCGTTCGCCAATTCAACTTAGACCAACCATTACTAGATTTACGAATTTACACATATCCTTCGTATGCAATGGCTTCTGTCGTATCAATGGTACTATCTGTAGCTATGTTCTCAGGGATGATTTTAACACCGGCTTATGTACAAAGTGTTCGTGGAATCGAACCATTTGAAGCAGGATTAATGATGTTGCCTGGTGCAATTGTGATGGGAATTATGTCACCGATTACCGGGAAGTTATTCGATCGATTCGGACCGCGTATTCTAGCCGTTATTGGATTAACAATTACAACATTGGCGACAGTAGGTTTAGGTTATTTGGATATCGATTCATCATATTTATATATCATTTCGGTATATACAATTCGTATGTTTGGTATTTCAATGGTAATGATGCCGATTATGACAAACGGTTTAAATGCATTACCAAACCGTTTGAATCCACACGGTACAGCGATGAACAATACAGCTCAGCAAGTTGCTGGAGCGATTGGTACAGCTGTCTTAGTAACAGTATTCAACTCTCATACAAAAACACGTGCAGCAGAAATTACGGCTGATCTGAAAGCAAATGCTTCATCTGCTGCCCAACCGACAGCAGAGCAAATTGCACAAATTCAGGCACAGGTAATGCAACAGGCAATGCTTGACGGAATTACATTCAGTTTCTACGTAGCAGCAGCTGTTACATTAGTTGCTTTAGTGTTAGCATTATTTATTAAGCGTGTTGACGTGACGAAACGCGAGGACTATACAGGTCCAGTGCCACAAAAAAATAAATAATCGGATCAATCGGCGGGAGTTTTTTGCTCCTGCCTTTTTTTATTTGATATAATTGGTAAAAATATATTTTATAAAAGAGGAGCAGAAAAATGATTGGACAAATAGGGCAAGTAATGTTGTATGTAGAGGACCAGGAGCAATCAAAAAAGTTTTGGACTGAAAAATTAGGCTTTACTGTAGTATCTGATATTAATAATGGAATGCGTATTATTACAATAGTGCCAAATGATAATGCACAAACAAGCATTGTTTTACATGATAAAAAGAAGATTGCGGAAATGTCTCCCGAGTTAAATTTAACGACACCTTCTTTAATGTTTTATGCTGAGAATTTAGATAATTTATATAGAGACTATCAAACTAAAGGAATTACAGTTGGAGAGTTTATGGAAATGCCTTTTGGTAAAGTATTTAACTTTGCCGATGATGAGGAAAATTACTTTGCAGTAATGGAAAAGTAACGTAAAAGAGATGACACCTATCAGGTGGCGTCAGCTCTTTTACGTCATTATTTTCTTTTTTGCAGGAGTTTCCGTGCTTTTTCTGTATTGGCAAAATGCCATTTTGTCATAGAACGAAGTGTCTCCTCTCCAAATTTCATCCAAATTTTTGCAGCCATGTCATCCACTTTACCACTTGCTCCTTTTTGAAGTGGAAAACCTGTAACTTTTGAGAGACGATCCATTTCCTTTAAAAAAGCATACCTTGCTAAAATTGATGCTGTCGCAACGGCTACATGCAGATTTTCGGCTTTTGTCGAGAACAGGACTTTTTCCTGTACAATTTCTTTCTCATTTTTAATGTGATTGTAATAAATTCCACGCTCTGCGAATTGGTCTATTAAAATATATTCAGGCGTCTCGGGGGCTATTTTAGTCAAAACATGCTTTATAGCCTGGTTGTGGAGCAGGGCTTTTATTTTACCTTGTGAATATCCTCGAGCCTGGATTTCGTTATATTTTTCATTGCGAAGTGTCAAAATGCTATGTGCACATACTTCCATTAAGTCTGGTGCAATTCGTCGCATATAATCGTCCGTTAATTGTTTCGAATCTTTGACCCCCAATTCCTTAATGAGTGCGATTTTGTCGGCAGGAACATATACTGCGGCTACCGTAACAGGTCCGAAGTAATCTCCTGTACCTGTTTCGTCTGAACCAATTACCGATAATGATGCAAAATCTTCAGGAAGCTTATCTCCTTTATTTGTCGCTACTTTAACTGGCGCTGAACTTGCATTCCCCCAGCGCGCTGCTTCTCGTTCTGCCCCGGCACCTTGAAACATTACTTTGCCTGATTTATAGGCGGTGATGGCTGTATCGGCAAGTTTCACTGCAAATAGTACTCCAGGAGCCTTTCGTTCAATAATAGCGTCTTTATAGAAATGGTGAATTGTTTGCTGTTGTTTTTCATTGCATAGTAAAACGATATTTGTCATAAGCGATCCTTTCAAAAAACATTCATTTTTAAGTAGTATAACTTTTGACGAAGGAAAGGGGAAATAGCAATTTGATTTAATGTTTCGATGAACATTATCGTAACGGTGTTGCGATAGTGAAATGGGAAATGTTATGATATACAATATGAAAATAGCATCGTTTTATAAAAAACAGCAATCGGGTTTGCTTTTAACCATTTCATTAAGTAAAGAATTGAAAAAGTATTTTCGTACTGTTTACATATTCTTTCTGGAGGGATTATTTTGGCTGAGCAAGAGAAGAATCGCATTTCCGTAGAAATATATGGCAATACATATAAAATGGTAGGAACAGAATCATCGGGCCATATGCGTCTTGTCGCTTCAATAGTAGATGACAAAATGCGGGAAATCGGTGCCCATAATCCATCATTGGATACAGCGAAACTTGCTGTACTTACTGCAGTTAATTCAGTGCATGACTATTTACTATTAAAAGAACAATTTGAAAAATTAGAAGAACAATTGAAACATTTGAAGGGTTGACATACATGTTAGATTTAATTATTTTTGCTGTCTTTATCATTAGCCTAATAGTTGGAGCGAAACGAGGACTCGTTGTCCAATTAATAAATATAGGTAGTTTTTTAATTGCTCTTGTTGTGGCTATAATTTATTATAAGCCGCTTGCAGAAAAATTTGTTCTATGGATACCATATCCTGGTTTTACAGAAGGTGCAACGATGACACTAGTACTCGACTCACTTGATGTCGACCGTACATTTTATCGTGTGTTTGCATTTGCAATTATTTTCTTTGCTGTAAAAATAGCACTGCAAATTGTTGGATCAATGTTTGATTTTTTAACGTATTTACCTGTGCTTAGTTCGTTAAACTTTTTATTGGGTGCAGTGCTGGGTTTTATTGAAATGTATATTATTTTATTTATTGGATTATATGTAGTTGCACTACTGCCAATTGAATCCATTCAATCTTTTATTGACGGATCTATTCTTGCCGGATTGATATTAGAGCATACACCAATTATTACGAGCATGTTTCAAAAATGGTGGTATATTTATAAAAACTAACTTATTCTAGTTAGTATCCTACAATCAGTATGAAGTTCTTGAAGAAAATCAGCGACGATATACACTAACAGCTGACTTATCTACGTCCAGGCGCAAATGCACCGAGGTGTAATGGATTGAAAATCATGCGAAAGCTTCTCTCGATTTTCGGGAGGAGCTTTTTTAAAGGGGAGGCAATTATTGATGAACAAAAAAATTATTATTCGTACTTTAGAGAAAATCGCGTTATATATGGAATTGCAGGCGGAAAATCCTTTTAAAGTATCTGCATTCCGTAAAGCAGCAGCTGCCCTCGAGGCGGATGAGCGTAGCCTAAGTGAAATAGATGATATTACTGCAATTAAGGGCATTGGCAAAGGTACTGCCTCGGTTATTATAGAACTGATGGAAAAGGGAGAATCCAGCGTATTAAAGGAACTGGAAGGAATCGTACCTAAAGGGCTAATACCGCTTATGAAATTGCCGGGCTTAGGCGGAAAAAAACTTGCGAAACTCTATCAGGAACTTAACATTGTCGATGCGGAAACATTAAAGAACGCGTGTGAAGCAGGAAAAGTACGTGAGCTGGCTGGTTTTGCGGCAAAAACAGAAGAAAAGATCTTAAAGGAACTTGAGAATTTTGGGATGCGAGCAGAACGTTTACCAATATGGCAACTTGAACCTGTAGTTTTGGAAATTAATGAGCTTTTGGCAAGCCTGCCTGAAGTTGAGCTCTTTTCGGTAGCAGGCAGCTTTCGACGAGTTGCAGAGACGAGTAAAGACATAGATTTTATCGTGGCTACTAAAGAATATGAAGTTGTTCGTGAGGCTATTCTTAAACGGCTGGCAATATTGGAAACAGTTGCTGCTGGTGATACGAAAGTGTCGGTGGTTTTAGACCGTGAAGAGCCGGTAAGTGTAGATTTCCGTCTAGTAAAGAGAGAAGAGTATGCAACAGCGCTTCACCATTTTACAGGTTCAAAAGATCATAATGTCCGCATGCGTCAATTGGCTAAATCATTAGGTAAGAAAATTAGTGAATACGGTGTCGAACAAGAGGATGGCACTATCGAAACGTTTGAAACAGAAGAAGCGTTTTTTGCTCATTTCAATTTGCCATTTATCCCGCCAACAGTACGGGAGAGTGGGAAGGAACTCGATCGCTTGGATGAACTGCAGGACTTAATAACGTTAGATAATATCGTAGCGGATCTACACATGCACACAACTTGGTCTGATGGCGCGCATTCTGTCAGTGAGATGGGGCATGCTTTAATGGAAAAGGGCTATTCATATGCTGTAATTACCGATCATTCTCAATATTTAAAAGTAGCAAATGGTTTAACTCCAGAACGGTTAGAATTGCAGAAGCTAGATATATATGCATTTAACAAGGCGAACCCTGACTTCAGACTATACCGTGGAACAGAAATGGATATTTTACCAGATGGTACACTTGATTTTGAAGATGACATGTTAAAAGATTTAGATTTCGTTATTGCATCCATTCATTCCAGCTTTACGCAATCTCAGGACAAAATTATGGCGCGTTTAAAAACAGCAATTGAAAACCCTTATGTCCATATGATTGCACACCCGACCGGTCGTATTGTAGGGCAGCGTGGAGGCTATGATCCGGATGTTCCACTTTTAATTGAATGGGCAGCAGAAAACGGTAAAATTTTAGAATTAAACGCAAGTCCATATCGTTTAGATTTAAGTATCGAGTATCTACAGCTTGCAATGGAAAAGAACGTTCCAATAGCAATCAATACAGATGCACATGCAATTGACCAATTACGCTACATGGATATGGGCGTTAAATATGCACAAAAAGCATGGTTAAAGAAAGAACTAATTGTTAATACATGGTCTAGAGAGAAATTCGAAGCATTTATCAAAAAAAATAAAGAAAAGTAATAGGAGGTGTTCTCATGATCGAACAGCGAGCATTGAAAACACTAGAATTTCATAAAGTACGTGAGCAAGTTTCCACATTTTGTACAAACTCTATAGGTAAACAGGCGATTGATGAGCTGGTACCTGAAACGAATTTTGAAACTGTTGTGGAACTACTGGAAGAAATGGATGAGGGACTTGCTATTTTACGAGTGAAAGGAAATGTGCCAATGGGTGGTATTTTTGATGTGCGGCCTCATGCACGACGCTCCCAAATTGGTGGTATGCTCAGTCCGATGGAATTAATGGAAATCGCAAGTACAATTCGTGCAAGCCGAATTTTACGTAATTTCATTGAAGACATTGAATCTGAGAATGCGATTGACATTCCTCACTTTATAGAACGGAAAGAACAAATGCCTGTATTGACGGCATTACAGCATGAAATTAATGATTGTATTGATGATAACGGGACAGTCCTTGATTCTGCAAGTGCTGCACTACGTTCGATCAGGCAGTCATTGCGATCAGAAGAGTCCAAAGTACGTCAAAAGCTGGAAAGTCTGACACGTGGGTCGAATGCAACGAAAATGCTGTCAGACGCGATTATTACTATTCGTAATGACCGATTCGTAATCCCAGTCAAACAAGAGTATCGTTCACATTATGGAGGGATTGTTCACGATCAGTCTGCTTCGGGTCAAACATTGTTTATTGAGCCTGATGCAGTGATTCAAGCGAACAACGAAGTACAACGTCTAAAAGTGAAAGAAAAGGCTGAAATCGAGCGCATTTTATCCGAGCTTACATTAAAGGTACAAGAAGTCGGTCATGAAATATTTGTTCTCGTGCAATTACTGGGAGAAATCGATGTAATTTTAGCAAAAGGGAAATATGGACAAGCGAATAAATGTACAATGCCAAAGATGAATAATGAAGGCTATACACGCCTAATACGTTCCCGTCATCCGCTTTTGCCAATTGAAGAAGCAGTTGCCAATACAATTGAATTTGGGCGTGATGTTACAGCAATTGTAATAACTGGACCAAATACAGGTGGTAAAACAGTTACTTTGAAAACAGTGGGGCTTTGTACGATCATGGCACAATGCGGCTTGCCTGTCCCAGCTCTTGACGGTTCGGAGCTAGCTGTATTTGAGCAAATTTTTGCAGATATAGGTGATGAGCAATCGATTGAGCAGTCCTTGTCAACATTCTCTTCTCATATGGTAAATATAGTAGATATTTTAAGTAAGTTTAATGAAAAATCTTTAATTTTATTTGATGAGCTTGGAGCAGGTACAGATCCACAAGAAGGTGCAGCGCTGGCCATTGCCATTTTAGATGAAACAGTAAATCGTGGCGCACGTGTTATGGCAACTTCGCACTACCCGGAGTTAAAAGCATATGGATATAACAGACCATTAGTTGTCAATGCAAGTGTAGAATTCGACGTAGAAACACTTAGTCCAACTTACCGATTATTAATCGGTGTACCAGGTCGTTCAAACGCATTTGAAATTTCCAAACGTCTAGGCTTGAAAACAAATATCATTGAACATGCGAAATCATTCACAGGTACAGACCGTCATGAAGTGGAGTCAATGATTGCGTCGCTTGAAGAAAGCCGATTGCGCTCCGAGCGTGAAGCAGACGAAGCACATATTTTACTCGAAGAAGCTCAACAGATTCGAGCAGAACTGGAAGAACGCCTTCGAATTTATGATGAGAAAAAAGAGAACTTAGAGAAAAAGGCGAAAGAAAAAGCACGTAAAATTCTTGATGAAGCGAAAAGAGAAGCCGAATCGGTAATTGAAGATTTAAGAAAAATGAAAGTAAATGCAGCATTAACTGTAAAAGAGCATGAGTTAATTGAGGCGAAAAAACGATTGGACAATGCAACACCAGTTGAAAATAAAGTACTGCAAAAGGCAGTTGCGGCCCGAGAACGTAAGCAAAACCTTCAAGTAGGCGACGAAGTAAAAGTATTAAGCTACGGACAAAAAGGGACAATTCTTCAAAAGGCTGGCAATGAGTGGGTAGTTCAAATTGGTATTCTAAAGATGAAATTACCTGAATCTGATTTAGAATATATGAAACCTGAAAAAGAGCAGGTTACTCGCCCGATGATGAATGTGAAAAATCGCAATAGCGTCGTAAAGTTGGAACTTGATTTACGTGGAGAGCGATATGAGGAAGCGCTCATTCGCACAGAAAAGTATCTGGATGATGCTTTATTAGCCAACTATCCACGCGTCTCGATTATCCATGGGAAAGGAACTGGGGCATTACGACAAGGTATTCAAAGTTTCCTGAAAAATCATAAGCGTGTTAAATCGTTTCGTTACGGTGAAGCAGGCGAAGGTGGTTTCGGTGTAACAGTCGTGGAACTAAAATAATAGTTGCTCCTTTTTAATTATCCGCTAATATTAGTAATAGGAAGAAAATTTAAAGGGGGTAAAATGGATTGCTAGGTTCAAATTTTTGGCACCATCCTCTCGTAGAAACGGCAGGCTATTTTAGTGTCGTAGTCCTTTGCTTATTCGTATCGATGATTTTGTTTGAAGTTGTAACAAAGTATAAAAATTGGGATGAAATAAAAAAGGGGAATGTCGCAGTCGCTTTAGCTACCGGCGGGAAAATTTTGGGTGTTTGCAATATTTTCAGATATTCCATTAATCAACATACATCCTTTATTGAAATGCTTGGCTGGGGTTTGTTCGGGTTTACACTGCTGATTTTTGCCTATTTTTTATTTGAATTTTTAACACCAAAGTTCAATGTTGATGAAGAAATAGCGGCAGATAATCACTCGGTAGGTTTTATTTCATTTACGATTTCACTTGGTTTATCATTTGTAATAGGAGCAAGTATATCTTAGGAGTTTAAATATGGAAACTTTATCGAAAATACTAATAGCCGTCTGCATAATATTTCTAGTAGTCGGCATTTACTACATGGTGACCCTTTAGGCTTAGGAGCAAATGAACTAGCGTAACTGTTAGTTTGTTTGCTTTTTTTGTTGAATTTTTTACTGGAATATTATGTTATTCATAAAAAAGATTAATCAATACTATAATTAATACAGTAGTTGAAATAAAATTTTGAATGTTAAAAAATTTTACTGAAAAAGTATATTTCTATACTAAATGGGTGATCTCATGTCAATTTGCTACGATAATACTATAAAATCAAAAGTAAATAACGAGAAAATAAACGTATAAACGAGAATAAAATGTATAAATCTATGAAAATAGTTTGAAAGAATTTCCTTTTTTACTTATAATAATAAAAACAAGTAAAGCTTTAGCAAAGGGGAGAAGTTTTATGACAGAAAAAGTTTGGTTTTCGAGCTATCCGCAAGAAGTACCACATGTATTGGAACTGCCTGAATTTCCGGTACATCAATTTTTGACGCAGGCATATGAGTCTTTACCTAACAAAGTTGCTATACACTTTATGGGGCGCGAACTGACGTATAAAGAATTATATGAATCTGCAATGAAGTTTGCTAATTATTTACGTTCTCTAGGGGTGGAGAAAGGTGATCGAGTAGCAATCATGTTACCGAATTGCCCGCAGGCTGTAATTGCTTATTATGGTACGATGTACGCAGGTGGAATCGTTGTTCAGACAAATCCCCTTTATACGGAGCGAGAGTTGCAGTATCAAATGGCAGATTCGGGTGCAAAAGTTATTTTAGTAATGGATATTCTTTATCCTCGTGTAATGAAGATTATGAACGAAACGAGTATCGAAAATGTCATTGTTACAGGAATTAAAGATTACTTACCGTTCCCCAAAAACCTAATATATCCATTTATTCAAAAGAAGCAATATGGGTTTAGCGTAAAAGTGGAACATAGTGGCACTAATCATTTATTCACAGAAGTCATGAAAATGGCCAAAATGGATAAAATCGAGCTTGATTTTGATTTTGAAAATGACTTGGCTTTATTGCAATATACAGGTGGAACAACAGGGTATCCAAAAGGCGTTATGCTAACACACAAAAACCTTATTGCCAATACGATGATGTGTGATGCATGGATGTACAAATGTAAAAAAGGTGAAGAGTCAATTTTAGGAATCCTGCCTTTCTTCCATGTCTATGGTATGACGACGGTGATCATTTTATCGGTAATGCAGCAAGGTAAGATGATATTATTACCGAAGTTTGATGCTGAACAGGCTTTAAAAACAATCGATAAGCAAAAGCCTACATTATTCCCGGGTGCACCAACGATGTATATTGGTTTATTGAATCATCCTGATTTAGCAAAGTATGATTTATCATCGATAAAAGCTTGTTTAAGCGGTTCGGCACCATTACCTTTGGAAGTACAGGAGAAATTTGAAGCATTGACAGGCGGACGTTTAGTAGAAGGATACGGTTTAACTGAAACTTCTCCGGTTACACATGCCAATCCAATTTGGGAAAATCGTATAAATGGTTCAATCGGTTTACCGTGGCCAAATACAGATTCTGTAATCTTACGCTCTGGTGAAACAGAAATCCTGCCGGTAGGTGAAATTGGTGAGATTGCTGTTAAAGGACCTCAAGTAATGAAGGGCTACTGGAATCGCCCGGAAGAAACTGCGATGACTTTTGCTGATGGCTGGTTCTTAACAGGCGATTTAGGGTATATGGATGATAAAGGTTATTTCTATGTTGTAGATCGTAAAAAAGATATGATTATTGCTGGTGGTTTCAATATTTATCCGCGTGAAGTGGAAGAAGTTCTTTATGAGCACGAAGCAATTCAGGAATGTGTTGTAGCAGGTATACCTGACCCATATCGCGGTGAAACAGTTAAAGCCTATATTGTCTTAAAAGAAGGTAAGTCTGTTACAGATAAAGAGCTAAATGAATTTTGCCGGAAAAATTTAGCTGCCTATAAAGTACCACGTTTTTATGAATTCCGTGCTGAGCTGCCAAAAACAGCAGTAGGTAAAATTTTGCGCCGTACTCTTATCGATGAAGAAAAACAGAAAATGCCACAGCAGGAAGCAAAATAATTAATTGTAGAGCAAACTATTGACAGATTGAAGAACAAATTATAATATGAAAATATGAATGAATGGTCATTCATGTTTTCATATTTTTTTGGTGGTGATCAGCTTGAAACGAAATAAACCCAAATACATGCAAATAGTAGATGCTGCAGTCATAGCAATCGCAGAAAACGGCTATCATCAAGCTCAAGTTTCAAAGATTGCAAAACAGGCTGGGGTAGCTGATGGTACGATCTATTTATATTTTAAAAATAAAGAAGATATTTTAATTTCTGTATTTCAGGAAAAAATGGGTATATTCGTAGACAATTTACAGGCTATAATAAAAAGTGGGGATAGTGCTTCTGATAAGTTATGTAAGATGATTGATAATCATTTACACGTTTTATCAAGCGATCGGCATCTGGCAACTGTAACTCAACTTGAATTAAGGCAATCGAATAAAGAAATTAGACTGAAAATTAATGCTATTCTAAAAGAATACTTAATTTTACTTGATCAAATTTTAATTGAAGGTATGCTTAACGGTGAATTTAATCAAGCGATGGATGTTCGTATTGCGAGACAAATGGTATTTGGTACAATCGATGAAATTACAACGACTTGGGTAATGAATGACAATCGTTACAACTTATTGGAACAGGCTCCAAAAATACAGCAATTATTGTTAAATGCATTAAAAGCTTAAAGGGGATGTAGAGAAATGGAGTTTCTAAGTTGGAAAGTAGAAGAAGGTGTAGCTATTGCTACTATTTCAAGACCACCAGCCAATGCACTTTCACAAGGCTTAATTCAAGATGTTAATGCACTATTAGATGCTGTTGAAAATGATGAAACTGTACGTGTCATTGTCATCCATGGTGATGGACGATTCTTCTCTGCAGGTGCTGATATTAAAGAATTTACAAACGTACAGACTGGTGAAGAATTTACAGGATTGGCGAAAAAAGGACAAGACGTTTTTGAACGCGTTGAAACATTCAGTAAACCAGTAATTGCCGCCATTCACGGTGCAGCATTGGGGGGAGGGTTAGAACTTGCGATGGGATGTCATATGCGTTTCGTAACAGAATCCGCAAAACTTGGACTTCCTGAATTATCGCTTGGACTAATACCTGGTTTTGCTGGAACACAGCGTTTACCTCGCTATGTAGGTATGGCTAAAGCAGCCGAAATGATGTTCACCAGCGATCCGATTTCTGGAAAAGAAGCTGTAGAATGGGGCTTAGCAAACCGTGCTTTCTCTGATGAAGAGCTTCTGACAGAAACTTTAAAAATTGCGAAGAAAATTGCAAAGAAATCGCCAATTGCCTTAAAGGCAGCGATTCAAATGCTTAATTATTCAAAACCATCTTCCTACTATGATGGTGTAAATGCAGAAGCTAATAGCTTTGGGGATGTATTCGTATCAGAAGATGCAAAAGAAGGCATCCATGCTTTTATTGAAAAACGTGAACCAGTATTTACAGGAAAGTAAATAAATGTATCCGCCCCGTTTTTACGGGATTAAATTAAAAAGCTTTTAGGAGGTCTAGATTATGAATATTTTTGTATTAGTAAAACGTACTTTTGACACAGAAGAAAAAATCGTCGTATCAGGCGGTAAAATTCAAGAAGATGGTGCTGAGTTCATCATCAACCCATATGATGAGTATGCAATTGAAGAAGCAATTCAAAAGCGTGACGCATTAGGCGGTAAAGTAACAGTTGTGACAATCGGTGGCGAAGATGCAGAAAAGCAATTGCGAACAGCTTTAGCAATGGGTGCTGACGAAGCGGTATTAATTAATACAGAAGATGATTTAGATGAGCTGGACCAATATTCTTCAGCTTATATTCTATCAGAATATTTAAAAGATAAAGAAGCAGATTTAATTTTAGCTGGAAACGTAGCAATTGATGGTGGTTCAGGGCAAGTAGGTCCTCGTCTTGCAGATTTACTCGGAATTAATTACGTAACAACAGTTACAAGCCTTGAAATCGATGGAACGAATGTAAAAATTGTTCGCGATATTGAAGGGGACTCTGAAGTATTAGAAACATCTTTACCATTATTAGTAACAGCTCAACAAGGGTTAAATGAGCCACGTTACCCATCTTTACCAGGTATTATGAAAGCGAAGAAAAAGCCGCTTGAAGAGCTTGAGTTAGATGATTTAGATATCGATGAAGACGATGTTGAAGTAAAAGTAGAAACAGTTGAAATTTACTTGCCGCCACAAAAAGCAGCTGGTCGTGTATTAGAAGGGGATCTTTCAGCGCAGGTAAAAGAATTAGTAAACTTACTTCATAGTGAAGCGAAAGTAATTTAATAGAATATCAACTTGAGATACGAAAATTTTTACGAAGATGGTAATGGAGGGATATTTTATGACGAAAAAAGTTTTAGTGTTAGGTGAGGTTCGAGAAGGGAGCTTACGTAACGTTACATTTGAAGCAATCGCAGCAGGTTCAAAAATCGCTGACGGTGGAGAAGTAGTAGGATTATTAGTAGGGGATTCAGTAAATGATTTAGCTCAAGAGTTAGTTGCCTATGGCGCAAGCCGCGTAATTACAGTCGAGCATCCACACTTGAAAAATTATACATCTGACGGCTACAGCCAAGCTATTTTAGCGGTCGTTGAACAAGAAAGCCCAGAAGCAATTGTCTTCGGTCATACATCTTTAGGCAAAGACTTATCTCCAAAAATTGCCTCTCGCTTACAATCCGGTTTAGTTTCGGATGTAACAGATATCGAAGGTTCTGGCGATGATACAGTATTCATCCGTCCAATCTATTCTGGTAAAGCATTTGAGAAAGTAAAAATTAAAGACGGCGTAATCTTCGCGACAATCCGTCCGAATAATATCGCACCTTTAGAAAAAGACGGTTCTCGTACTGGTGAAGTATCGTCTGTATCAGTTGATATTACAAATTTACGTACTATCATTAAAGAAGTTGTTCGTAAATCAACAGAAGGTGTTGACCTTTCAGAAGCAAAAGTAGTAGTAGCAGGTGGTCGTGGGGTAAAATCCGAAGAAGGATTTGAGCCATTAAAAGAACTTGCCAATTTACTAGGCGGTGCAGTTGGTGCTTCTCGTGGTGCATGTGACGCAGAATATTGTGATTACTCATTACAAATTGGTCAAACAGGTAAAGTAGTAACACCTGACCTTTATATTGCAGCTGGTATTTCTGGTGCTATCCAACATATGGCTGGTATGTCGAATTCGAAAGTAATCGTTGCCATTAACAAAGATCCGGAAGCAAACATTTTCAAAGTAGCGGACTATGGTATTGTAGGCGATTTATTTGAAGTAGTACCAATGTTAATCGAAGAATTTAAAGCGCTTAAAGTAAACGCATAATAAGTAAGCTTCCCTCTTTTGAGGGAAGCTTTTTATGTCCGAAATAAATGGGAAAAACATGAAAAAAGACGGTGAAATATCCTGCGTTCATATTCCCGAGCATTTTACTACTTTTTAAATGGCAAAACATGCTATACTACAACCATATGTTATTGAAGGAGGCTATTTTATTATGGCAATTGTACACGGTACAGATCAAACTTTCCCACAGGAAATTTCAAACGGCACAGTTTTAGTAGACTTTTGGGCTGCATGGTGCGGACCATGTAAAATGATTGCTCCAGTTCTTGAAGAATTAGATGCAGAAATCGGTAACGATGTAAAAATCGTAAAAGTGGATGTAGATAACAACCAAGGCACTGCTGCAGATTATCAAATTATGTCAATCCCATCATTATTATTATTTGTTGATGGTGAATTAAAAGCAAAAACTGCTGGCTTCATGCCAAAAGAAGCTTTAATCGACTTTATTAACGATAACAAATAATTAAATTGTAAAGCCGTATGCCTAATAAGGTGTACGGCTTTTTTCTTATAGGACTATAAGTTAAAATAAAGTGAATGACATATCCAAATGGGTGAGAATATGAATGCAAATATTAAAGCAAAGCTAGAAATATTACCGAATGAGTCCGGCTGCTATATTATGAAAGACCGTCAAGGCACAATAATATATGTCGGCAAGGCGAAAGTATTAAAAAACCGAGTGCGTTCGTATTTTACAGGCAGCCATGATGGTAAAACAGCGAGATTAGTCAGTGAAATAGAGGACTTTGAATATATTGTAACTTCAAGTGATCTTGAAGCACTTATACTAGAGCTGAATTTAATAAAATTACATGATCCGAAATATAATGTGAAGTTAACAGATGATAAAACATATCCTTATATAAAAATAACGAATGAACGTTACCCTCGAATAATAACAACTAGGAAAGTAAAAAAGGATAAGGCAAAATATTTTGGACCTTATCCAAATGCGTATGCTGCCAATGAAACGCGGAAATTGCTCGATCGTTTATATCCACTTCGTAAATGTACACATCTGCCAAATCAAGTATGCCTGTATTATCATTTAGGGCAATGTTTAGCCCCCTGTGTAAAAGACATTGAAAAACAAGTATATGATGAAATGATTGGTGAAATTTCAAAGTTTCTAAACGGTGGTGTCGAAGAGATTCAAAATGACCTTCAGCAAAAAATGCTGGATGCCGCCGAAAAGCTTGAATTTGAACGGGCCAAGGAATTCCGGGATTTAATTGCACATATCGAGCAGGTTATGCAAAAGCAAAAAATAGTATCGGATGATTTGAGCAATCGAGATGTATTTGGCTATGCGGTCGAAAAAGGCTGGATGTGTGTACAAGTATTTTTTGTACGGCAAGGAAAATTAATTGAACGTGATGTTTCCATTTTCCCTATTTATAACGAGGCGGAAGAAGAATTTTTAACATTTGTCGGACGTTTTTACGAGCAGCCACATCATTTACTACCAAAAGAGATTTTCGTACCAAAGACAATTGATGGAACGATTTTGCAAAAGCTTTTAAATGTAAAGGTACAAACCCCAAAGCGCGGAACAAAAAAAGAGCTGGTCGATCTAGCGATGAAAAATGCCAATATTGCAATACATGGGAAATTCCAGTTAATTGAGCGGCAGGAAGAACGAACAGTAGGAGCTTGTGAAGCACTTGCCGAAGCTATGCAAATTCCATTGCCACTCCGTATAGAAGCTTTTGATAATAGTCATATGCACGGTGCGGATCCTGTTTCTGCAATGGTTGTTTTTGTTGACGGGAAGCCTGCAAAAAAAGAATACCGGAAATATAAAACGCGGGAAGCCGCAAAACATGATGATTATGGCGCGATGCAAGAGGTCATTCGTCGTCGTTATACACGAGTATTGCGGGAGAATTTACCACTACCGGACTTAATCCTAATTGATGGGGGAAAGGGACAAATGGAGGTCGCAAGAGAAGTAATTGAAGATGAGTTAGGATTAATGATCCCAATAGCAGGTCTTGCAAAAGATGATAAGCATAATACATCACAGCTGTTGTTTGGTGCTCCACCGGAAGTTGTACCTTTAAAACGGACAAGTGATGGATTTTACTTATTGCAGCGTATACAAGATGAAGTACACCGGTTTGCCATTACATTTTTGCGTCAACAACATCAGACGAATGCAATTACATCCGTACTTGATGGCATTGCAGGGGTAGGACCTAAACGTAAACAACAACTTATGAAGCATTTCGGATCGGTGAAGAAAATTCGTGAAGCAACTGAGCTGCAATTGCAAGAAGCCGGTGTCCCTGCAAAATTAGCAGAAGTGATTTATCGCCATTTTCACGAAGCATCATTGAATAAATAATAAGGTTATGTTACTATAAATGGTAATTCAATAGTTACTAATGATAGAGGTGCAGTATTAAAGAGTAAATTGCTCGAGGAAGAACAATTCCAGCGACAGCAATTGAAAGGGAATTCTGCCGAAGTGAAATGCGTATTGTTCACGTGTTTTGCTGGTTTTACATTTAAGAAATGTAAGATTGTCAGAACTTTATGTTCTGGAGAGCTATCCTGAAAAGCATATAAACTTTTATTTGTATTGACGGCGACTTTCCATGAACATATGGAAAGTCGTTTTTTTTTATGCGCAAAAATAAGGAGTGGAAGAGATTGCAAACAGTCGTAGTAAAGTTTGGTGGACCTATGTTGGCAACAACAGAAAAAATAGTACAGGTTGCAAAAAAGGTGATAAAAGAGCAAGGTCGCGGCATAAACTTAGTCGTTGTCGTTTCTTCGATGACACCCATTCGTCAAAATTTACGCCAATTTGCAGCGGAAATTACGCATGAACCGTCGAAGCGTGATATGGATGCATTAATCGCTACAGGAGCGCAGTTGACTAGTGCCCTTCTTGCAATAGCGATTCAAGAGCATGGTGGGAAAGCAGTTTCACTTGTCGGTTGGCAGGCAGGTATTCAAACGAATGAAAAATATGGTAATGCCCGGATTGATTTTGTAGATAATAAACGTATTGAAAAGCATTTTGAATTAGGAGAAATCGTTGTTGTATCAGGTTTTCAAGGAATAACAGAGACCGATAACATTTCGACATTAGGGAAAGGTGGATCTGAAACTTCCGCTGTTGCATTAGCGGTTGCTTTAAATGCGGAGCGTGTCGATATTTATTCATCGGTGGAGGGTATTTATACGGCAGATCCTCAGCGTGTTGAAAGTGCTACAAAACTTTCTGAGATTTCATATGATGAAATGTTGGAGTTTTCAAATTTAGGTACTAAAATTTTGCATCCTCGTGCGGTTGAGCTTGCAAAAAAATACAATATGCCAATCGTTGTACGCTCAGCTAAAGAGGATGTAGAAGGTACATTAATAAAAGGGGATGTAGACATGGAAAAGAATTTACTTGTGCGCGGGGTGGCATACGAATCTGATATTATTCGTTTAACAATTGGATATGATTCATATGAAACAGCGTCATTAGCCGAAGTATTTAGTGTTTTAGCAGAAAATGATATCAATGTTGATATTATTGTGCAGGCAGTAATTGATGGGATAAAGCCTACTATTTCCTTTACAATATCTAAAGTAGAGTTTGCAGAAGCTTTACGTGTATTAGAATCGAGTAAACTGTCACTAGGATTTAGTTTTGCAGATTTTGAAGTCGGTTTGGCTAAAGTATCGATTATTGGATCAGCGATGGCTTCGAATCCAGGAGTTGCGGCACGCATGTTTGCGCGTCTAGGACGTGAGCATATTCCGGTTAAAATGGTTAGTACATCTGAAATAAAAGTGTCAGTCGTTGTTCCACAAGAAGATATGGTGTATGCTGCAAACGCTTTGCATGAGGAATTTAATATAGCAATGAAGGAAGTTCCGGCTTCATAAAATAAGGTAGAAGATAAATTTAGAGCTTTCTTGGTGCTAATTAATAGTGATAATGCTATATTTATGATATTAAAGGAACTAAAAACTGTTGCTTTCTAAAAAAAAGCAACAGTTTTTAGTTATGCTCAAATCTTCTCTTTTAAATCCCACTTTAAAATGAATTTGACGTAATTCTTCTTTTCGATTTTTTCTACATAGCATTCGGTTAAGTAACCGAGTTGCTTTTGTTTTTGCTCGGCCAAAAAGCCAGCCTCTAAACGAAAACAGCGCTGCTCAATATTAATCGACATTTCCTCGGTTGTCATAAGTATGTAATGAAGTTCATCCTTTATTTCTTTATCTAAAATTAACTGACCCCAACCGGCCTCCCCAAAAAATGAAGGAAGCTCATCCATGGCAAATAGCGGAAATTTACGTGCGAGTTCTTTCCCTGCCCAATATAAAACATCTTCCTCATGCTTACCTAAAATCGATGGTAGAAGATGATCGCGAAGGATTTCATATCCAAAACTTGGAATCGTTTTCATTTTGTACCCCTCCATATTAAAAACCTCTTTCATAAATTTTCTTATAATTTTCATTCTTTCAGGAAGAAAATAGTTATAAGTAGAAAAAACTGGACTTTAAATAGCATAAATCCGTCTTTAAAATGATTATAAAATATCCCTCGTTACCTTGACGCTAGTATCTGTTGAGAGTACAATGGACATGTCATAATATTGTACCATGATGAAATGCGCAGTCAATAACACAACGTTTACAATTTTGAGGCGTTGCACATTGTGTATTTCAAGTACTAAGGGGGGTAACAGTTTTGTCGAAAGATCGTGAATTTTTATGGCGCCGCTTACACTCGTTATTAGGTGTAGTTCCTGTCGGGTTGTTCTTGGTGTTCCACTTAACTTTGAACTTCACTGCAGTTGGTGGTGAAGAGGTTTACAATAACGCAACAGGTATGATGGAATTAGTTCCACATTCGTTATTGTTAGCAATGGAATGGATTATTATCTATATTCCATTAATGTTCCACGGATTCTATGGTGTGTTTATTGCATTTACATCTACACACAATACGGGTCGTTTCAGCACATTCCGTAACTGGATGTTTGCTTTACAACGTTTTACAGGAATCTTCCTAGTAATTTTCATTGCGTGGCACATTTTCCAAACGCGTATTCAAAAAGCGTTTGGTGCTGAAGTTAACTTCGATATGATGGTGGAAATCGTTGACAATCCATTAATGTTGGCATTCTATATTGTCGGTATCGTTTCAGCAGCATTCCACTTAGCTAACGGCCTATGGTCATTCTTAGTAAGCTGGGGTATTACACAGTCTAAAAAATCTCAACAGATCGCAACTTATGTTACGTTATTATTCTTCGTAATATTGGCGATCGTAGGTGTTGCAGCTATCATCTCATTCGTAATTTAACTTGATCACTAATACACAGTTATAAAGGCAGTTCGAATGAATTATGAGTAAAAGTAATTAGCAATTAATGAGGAGTGAGAAATAATCATGGCAAAGAGTAAAGTAATCGTCGTTGGTGGCGGTTTAGCAGGCTTAATGGCTACGATTAAAGCAGCTGAAGTTGGTACTGCAGTTGAATTATTCTCGTTAGTTCCCGTAAAACGTTCACACTCTGTATGTGCACAAGGCGGAATTAACGGAGCAGTAAATACAAAAGGTGAAGGGGATTCTCCATGGATCCACCTTGATGATACAGTATACGGTGGAGATTTCTTAGCGAACCAACCACCAGTTAAGGGTATGTGTGATGCAGCCCCTGGAATTATCCACTTAATGGACCGTATGGGTGTAATGTTCAACCGTACACCAGAAGGTTTACTTGACTTCCGTCGTTTCGGAGGTACGTTAATGCACCGTACAGCATTCTCAGGTGCTACAACAGGTCAACAATTATTATACGCACTAGATGAGCAAGTTCGTGCACAAGAAGTTGCTGGTTTAGTTACAAAATATGAGCACTGGGAATTCTTGGGTGCTGTTCTTGATGATGAAGGCGTTTGCCGAGGTATCGTAGCACAAGATTTAAAATCTGAAGAAATCCGTTCATTCCGCGGTGATGCTGTTATTATGGCAACTGGTGGACCTGGTATTATCTTCGGTAAAACAACGAACTCTGTAATTAACACAGGTTCTGCAGCATCAATTGTTTATCAACAAGGTGCAACATATTCAAATGGTGAAATGATCCAAATTCACCCAACAGCGATTCCTGGAGACGACAAAAACCGTCTAATGTCAGAATCTGCTCGTGGTGAAGGTGGACGTATATGGACTTATAAAGACGGTAAGCCATGGTACTTCTTAGAAGAAAAATATCCTGCTTACGGTAACTTAGTACCACGTGATATCGCTACACGTGAGATTTTTGATGTGTGTGTAAATCAAAAACTCGGTATTAATGGCGAAAACATGGTATACTTAGACCTATCCCACAAAGATCCACATGAATTAGATATTAAATTAGGTGGTATCATTGAAATCTACGAGAAATTCGTAGGGGATGACCCACGTAAATTACCGATGAAAATCTTCCCTGCAGTTCACTACTCAATGGGTGGATTATGGGTTGACTATGATCAAATGACTGAAATCCCTGGCTTATTTGCTGCGGGTGAATGTGATTACTCACAACATGGTGCAAACCGTTTAGGTGCTAACTCACTATTATCAGCAATTTACGGTGGTATGGTTGCTGGACCAAATGCTGTGAAGTACATTAAAGGACTTCAAAAGCATGCAGAAGACTTACCAGAAGAGATTTACTCTCGTCGCGTACAAGAAGAAACAGAAAAATGGGAAGCTATCTTAAATATGGATGGTACAGAAAACGCTTACTTACTTCATAAAGAGTTAGGTGAGTGGATGACTGACAACATGACTGTTGTACGTGTTAATTCAAAATTAGAAGAAACTTATGCGAAATTAACTGAGTTACAAGAGCGTTGGGAAAACATCAACATTAACGACACTCAAAAATGGTCGAATCAAGGTGCCCACTTCACTCGTCAGTTAAAGAACATGCTATATTTAGCTAAAGTTATGACTAAGGGTGCATTATTACGTAACGAATCTCGTGGTGCTCACTATAAGCCTGAATTCCCAGAACGTGATGATGAAAACTTCTTAAAAACAACTATGGCGAAGTTCGACCCTGCAACGGGCGAGCCAATTATTTCTTATGCAGAAGTAGACGTTTCGTTAATTCCACCACGTAAACGCGACTACTCAGCGTAGAAAGGGGAACTAAACAATGGAAACAGTAAGTACTGAAAGAACAGTTAAGTTAGAAATCGTTCGTCAAGATAGTGAGAACGGTGCTACACGTGTTGAGAAGTTTGAAGTTCCTTACCGTCCAGGTATGAACGTTATCTCTGCGCTAATGCATATTCAAAAATACCCTGTTACTGCTGACGGTCAAAAAACGACACCGGTAACTTGGGATATGAACTGTTTAGAAGAAGTTTGTGGTGCATGTTCAATGGTTATTAACGGGCGTCCACAACAATCTTGTTCAGCATTAGTAGATAAATTAACTCAACCAATTCGCCTAGAGCCAATGAAAACTTTCCCGGTTGTACGTGACTTACAAGTAGATCGTGAGCGCATGTTCAATGCACTTAAGAAAGTTAAAGCATGGGTGCCAATCGATGGTACTTATGATTTAGGTGAAGGTCCACGTATGCCAGAACGTAAACGTCAATGGGCTTATGAGCTATCTAAATGTATGACTTGTGGTGTTTGTATGGAAGCATGTCCAAACGTGTCTGAAAAAGCTTCATTCATGGGTCCAGCACCATTATCACAAGTTCGTTTATTCAACACTCACCCAACTGGTGCAATGAATAAAGACGAGCGTTTAGCAGCAATTATGGGCGACGGTGGTCTTGCAAACTGTGGTAACTCTCAAAACTGTGTAGCTGCTTGTCCAAAAGGGATTCCTTTAACAACATCTATCGCTGCACTTAACCGTGCGACAACAGTTCAAATGTTCAAGAACTTCTTTGGTTCAGACCATATGGTTGACTAATAGAATAGATTTAAAAGACTCCCGCTTTGGTGGGGGTCTTTTTTTTATATAAAACTATCTGCTAAACAGTAACTCTTGTAAGAAAAATTCCCTATAACCGTTATCTCGTATTTATTCAAAATTACACATTATGCTATAATGAATGAATATTCATTATCAGGGGATGATGATTTATTTAAAAAGGGGGATTTTTTTATGCGAGCTACATATATTCAAGACGTGAAAGAATGGGTGTCAGGATTTTCTTTTTCAACAAAAGTACGTATTCGTTTTTCCGAAACCGACATGTTTGGCCATGTAAATAATACGAAGGTATTTGCCTATTTTGAGTATGCGAGAATTGAATATTTTAAAGCAATGGGATTTAATTTCACAGGCGAAACAGAGGGTCAAAATATGTTTGTCGTTGCAGATATACAATGCGACTATTTGAAGGAAGTATTTTTTGACGAGGAATTGACAATCTTCGTAAAAACGGCATCAATTGGTACATCATCGTTGGATTTGCATTATATGGTGAAAAATGAAAAAGATGAAGTATGCTATACAGGGCGCGGAACGCTTGTACAATTGAATCATAATACGGGGAAAGGTGTCCCTTTATTAGAGGAGCAAAAAAAATTATTGCTTGGGAAATAGTTAAATGCCCTCACCTGCTTTGTATATTCGACATAATGTACAAGGAAGAGGATAGGAGGGTGTTGCAAAATGAATCGTCCGCAGCATCGTTCGCTGTTAACAAAAAGAGAACGTGAAATTTTTGAGCTTTTAATAAAGGACTATTCAACTCGGGAAATATCAGTAAAGTTAGGTATTAGTGAGAAAACTGTTAGGAATCATATTTCCAATACGATTCAAAAGCTGGGTGTATCAAGTCGTACGCAAGCAATTCTTGAGTTGTTACGTCTTCAGGAATTGTCGATATACTGATTGAAGACTTGCTATTTCACAAAAAAAACCTCAAAATAGAACTATGAAACGCATCGAGGAGTGAATGGAGTAGATGAAAGATAACAGCACACATAGCTCTGAATCTGTAGCAATCCTAGAAAAAGAATTAAGATATATATCCCACTTAATCAAACAAAAAGGTCGCGAAATACTAAGCAATTATACAATTACCCCACCGCAGTTTATTGCATTGCAATGGCTGCATGAATCTGGTGATATGACGATTGGTGACTTGTCGACGAAGATGTATCTAGCTTTTTCGACAACGACAGATTTAGTAGACCGGATGGAAAAAAATGAATTGGTACAACGTGTGCGTGACGAAAATGATCGCCGTGTTGTACGTATTCATCTTTTATCAGAAGGCGAACGAATTATTCAAGAAGTAATTCTTAAGCGTCAAGACTATTTACGGGATATTACAGAGGAATTTACCGAAGAAGAATTCGAGCAATTATCACGAACTTTACAAAAACTACATTTATTAATGAAATAGGATAGAGGCGGTACAAGTGAATGCCCCAATTGGTGTAATCGATTCTGGAGTTGGCGGTTTAACAGTGGCAAAAGCGATTATGGAGCTTTTGCCAAATGAAACAATATACTATATAGGTGATACGGCGCGCTGTCCATATGGACCTCGCACGAAACAAGAGGTACGTAATTTTACATGGCAAATGGCAAAAGTGCTTGAAAAGAAGAATGTAAAAATGCTTGTCATAGCATGTAATACTGCGACAGCCGTTGCATTAGAGAGTTTACAAAAGCATATGCCATTTCCTGTTCTAGGTGTAATTAATGCTGGGGCACGAGCTGCAATAAAAAAGACAAAGCGCAATGAAGTTGTAGTACTCGCAACAGAAGGCACGATTAAGAGTGGTGCATACGAACAGGCAGTAAAATCGTTAGCTACTAAAGCCACGATTATTCCACTTGCCTGTCCAACATTTGTTCCTCTTGTTGAAAGTGGCGAATATGAAGGACAATTTTCATACGATCTTGTCGCAAAAGGGTTAAAGCCATTGGAAGATGAGCGATTTGATACAGTCATTTTAGGCTGCACACATTACCCTATTTTACAAAAGCAAATAGAAGCAGCTGTTGGTCCACATGTTCATGTTTTGTCATCTGCTGAAGAAACGGCCAAAGATGTCGAAGCGATTTTAAGCTATAAAGGGCAGCTGCGTACAGATGCCGAACCACCGAAACATATTTTACATGCGTCCGGTTCTGTTCCAATTTTCCGTTCAATTGCAGAACGCTGGTTGGAGAATGACGAATTGGATATACGCAAAATTACATTTGAAAAGTAATTGAAGGCTCAGATTAGGCATTTTGTCTAATTTGGGCCTTTTTCCTTCTCTGTCCTGCATTTACGCTTTTGACCGTTCTGAAAGTGTGTTAAGATAAGTGCGCGAACAAATTGAGGAGGTCACGAATGACTAGACATGACTTACGAGCTGTGAATGAATTACGTCCAGTTCAAATTGAAAATAACTATTTAATGCATCCTGAAGGCTCGGTACTAATTACGGTTGGACAAACGAAAGTAATTTGTACAGCTACGATTGAAGAAAGAGTACCAGGTTTTTTACGTGGACAAGGTAAAGGCTGGATTACGGCTGAATATTCAATGCTACCACGCGCTACAGAGCAACGCACACGCCGTGAAAGCTCTGCAGGGAAGGTTAGTGGTCGCACAATGGAAATTCAACGCTTAATCGGCCGAGCATTACGCGCTGTCGTGGATTTAGAAGCATTGGGCGAAAGAACAGTTTGGATTGACTGTGATGTAATTCAAGCAGATGGTGGTACTCGTACTGCATCGATTACAGGGGCATTTGTAGCAATGTCACAAGCAATTGCCAAACTAGCTGCTGAAAAACCTTTCGTAAAATTTCCTGTAACGGACTATTTAGCGGCTACAAGTGTGGGCAAATTAGCTGAAATCGGTGCAGTATTGGATTTAAATTACGTAGAGGACTCAGCTGCCCAAGTCGATATGAATGTTATCATGACGGGTGCTGGCGAATTTGTTGAATTACAAGGTACTGGAGAGGAATCGACATTTACGCGTTCAGAGCTAAATGAAATGCTGGATTTAGGCGAATCAGGAATTTCGGAATTGATTGTTATTCAAAAAAATGCTTTAGGTGAAATCGCACAACTGATTGGAAAGGTGGAACCAAAATGAAACAGGTAGTCATTGCAACGAAAAACAAAGGGAAAGCAAAAGACTTTGAAGCGTTGTTTGAACCATTCGGCTATAAGGTTGTTACAATGTTTGATGTAGCACCTGATGTGGAAATTGAAGAAACAGGAACAACATTTGAAGAGAATGCGATTTTAAAGGCTGAAACATTAGCCAACTTATTAGGTCAAATGGTGATTGCAGATGACAGTGGTTTAGCTATCGATGCATTAAACGGTGAACCGGGTGTGTATTCTGCACGCTATGCAGGTGATCATGACGATGAAGCGAACATGGTAAAAGTACTGAAAAACATGAAAGATGTACCAGAAGAACAGCGTACAGCCCGTTTTTGTTGCGCATTAGCGATTGCAGGTCCTAATATGGAGACTAAAACGGTATTTGGTACATGTGAAGGTGTAATTGCGCACGAGAAGAAGGGAACTAACGGCTTTGGTTATGACCCGATTTTTTATGTGCCTGCTTTAGAGAAGCATATGGCCGAACTTTCAGCCGAAGAAAAAGGCGCTATATCGCACCGTGGTAATGCGATTCGCAAGCTTGCTTTACAGTTAGCAGAATTTCTAAAATAAGTGGTGTTTATCTTGCATTGTCATCTATTATAAAAAGAATTGTGCCATAACGATTGAATTTTTGATTCTTTCCTGTCACACTATGTATATAAATGGAAAGGATGTGGTTGCGAAATGAAGCTATTAATAATGAGTGATACACATGGTGACGAGGATATCATTGAACGTGTAAAGGGCTACCATCCAGACGCATATAAAATAATCCATTGTGGTGATAGTGAATTACCGTATGCCCATCCATCGATGCAAGAAATTGAGCGTGTGAAAGGTAACTGTGACAATGACCCAAACTATTTAGAGGAGATTTTATTCCAAATAAATAGCGACCGTGTGTATGTGACACATGGCCATTTATATGATGTGAAAAACTCTCCGATGAAGCTTGTTTATCGGGCTCAGGAGGTTGGTGCCCAAATCGTGTGTTTCGGTCATTCGCATGTGTTAACCGCTGAGTATATAGAAGATACTTTGTTTATTAATCCAGGTAGCTTATTGAAGCCCCGGCGCATTAAAGAAAAATCTTTTGTTACATTAACAATTACTGCAACACATTTTACTTTAGATTGCTATGATGATAATAATAATTTAATCGATCAATTGTTTTTTGAACGATAGATAAAGATGTGAAGCCTTTTTATCAAGGGGGGGCTTCACTTTTTTATAGAGTCTTCTGGAAAGTGAATTTATTTTAGTTGAATAATAATTTTTATGGAATTGGTTGTTGACTTTCTAGTTAATGTACCATATAATAAAAATTGTCTTTAATACCAATTACGTTATTAAAGCAGTTGTCTCCATAGCTCAGCTGGATAGAGCACACGCCTTCTAAGCGTGCGGTCGTAGGTTCGAATCCTACTGGGGACGTATCTAATTTATGCGCTATAAATCGCAACAAAAAAACCTTCTAACAAAATGTTAGGAGGTTTTTTTGCGTTTAATATAACAATCTTTTTTATGCTTAAATAATTCCAAAAACATTATCTTATCTATCCTCTGTAACTTAAATATCTTCATTAATTAAAATGAATGTATCTCTAATTCTTATATAACTTTCAACAGCTTGATCTAGGTCCTGATCTTCTTCAAATATCTCTTCTAAATATTCACTAGTATCGTAACTATTAGAAAGATAATCATAAAAACAATTTTCTACCTCACTATCAAAGGTTTTTTTATTCTTTATATAAATTAACGTTTTTTTTTTGAAGAATTCTTGAGATTAAAATGCTGAAGTTACTGGAGCCTAAATGAAAATGTTAATATTTAAAATTTTGTGAATTTATTAGTTTTACAATATATTTTCCGTTTAATGGAATATAATGAATTAGAACGGTCGTTCAATTCTTATGAAGAGGTTTGAGGTACTTTGAACAAAAGACGATATAACAGTGAAAAGGCTAAACGTGACATTATTGAAAAGGCAACTTTAATATTCTCACAAAAAGGATACAATCAGGCTTCTGTCCAAGAAATATCAAAAGCTTCCGGATATAGCAAAGGGCACATATATTATCATTTTGAAAATAAAGAAAAGCTATTCGTTTTACTAGCACAAAATACAATGCAAGATTGGTATACAAAATGGGCAGTGAAGGAATCCTCATATTCCACAGCAACTGAAAAGCTTTATGGAATTGGCAAACACGTCCTATATAACTATCAAACACCTTTATTAAAAGGCGGGCAAGAACTTGCCTCAAATCCAGCTTCTAGTTTGGAATCTATTAAAGCATTACATGATCTAGCGGTTATTCCGATGGGTGTTTATCGTGCAATACTTCAAGAAGGAGTGGAAAACGGAGAATTTGAAGAAGGAAATATTAATGAGTGGACCATACTTATCGGTACATGGTTAGGGGGATTATGTCAGTTAACAAATACTCAGGAGTTACACTCACTTGAACCACTTTTTATTCAGGCCGTTACAATATTTTTAGCTTCTATTAAGAGGAGGATATAGAAATGAAAATTGCTTTAATTGGTGACAGTTTAACTGAAGGTCGTCCAGGGGTTTCTTTTCATACGCTATTAGAAGATAGGTTTCCGAACATCACTTTCGTTAACCTTGGTAAACCGGGGGAAACAGTGAAAAGTTTATATACACGCCTTTTAGATAAAAATTTAGAGGGAAATTATGATCTTTCTTTCCTTTGGATTGGCGTAAATGATGTCTATTCAAAATTGTTGAGTGTTCAAGCGCAACCCGTAGCGAAAGATAATGATGAATTTCAAGCCTATTATGAGAAAGTATTAGAGCTAGTTATTGCATCATCAAAGAAGGTTGTGACAGTTACCCCTGCATTAGTTGGTGAAAATATTGATAATGCTCCTAATAAAGAAATTAAAGAACTGAATCAGCTTATCCAATCCTTAGTACTTAAACAGAGCAATGTCAGTTTTCTAGATATCCAATCCGTTTTTTTTAATAATCTTTCGACAGTGAATAGCTCGGATTACATCAGTACAAAAGTATTGAGTGTTATGGTCGACGTTCTCTTTTATAACAAACCTTCAAGAATAGATAAGAAATCAAAAAAACGTGGTTTGCAACTTACATTAGATGGTATACATCTTAATAGTACGGGTGCGCAGCTTGTTGCAGACATTTATACATCTGAAATAGAGCAGTTGCTTAAAAACAGCCAACAAGAGGTTCAGTAAATCGATTTAGGCTTGGAGGTGTTAAATATAGGAGGGCTTAGTGATGATTAGAAAAGTTGCGGTAGTTACAGGTGGTGCTTCAGGTATAGGTAGGGCGATATGCTGTGAACTAGTTCGACATAATATATTTGTAATCATATCCGATATTAATGAAGAAGCAGGCAGGCTTTTTGAAGAAAATCTGAACAGTGTATCGGTAAAAGCGAGGTATGTTTATTTAGATGTCACTAAGTATGGTTGTGTAGAGCGGCTACTCACAGATATATATCATGAATTTGGACGCATTGATTATCTTTTTAATAATGCTGGTATCGCTATGTACGGTGAACTTTTTGATTTGACGATAGAGGACTGGAAAGAGATTATGGATGTTAATCTTTGGGGCGTCATAAACGGAACTCAAGTAGGCTATAAACTCATGAAAAAACAAGGATTCGGTCATATTGTGAACACCGCCTCGGCAGCAGGTTTAGGACCTTCTCCAGTATCTACAGCCTATGCGACTACGAAACATGCAGTTGTAGGCTTAACTACTTCGCTTCATTATGAAGCAGAAGAATTCGGTATTAAAGTAAGTGCACTTTGTCCTACGTTTGTTGATACCCCTATTTTTGAAGAAGCTAAAGCAATTAATATCAATAAATCCATTATATTAAAACAGCTAAAAAAGCAAAAAATGATGTCTCCTGAAAAGCTTGCTAAAATTGCAATAAGTGGCATTCATAGAAACAATCCCATAATCTGTCCGATGCCAATGCGTCGAACGATGGATATTTTTTTCACGCTTTTTCCATCAGCACATAAAGTAATGATGAGGTTAGTTTGTAAAGTGAGTAGGAAAGCTAGGATTCTTGAGAATTGAAGAGTCAAAAACTAAGATATTTTGCGACTTTGAACTGCTAAATTCACTTTAACACTGTCGAATTGTGTAAAATTATTGTGAAAAAGAAATAATCAGTACTTGCAATTAAAATGGCTAATATATTAATATATAAATAGGAACAATAAATTTAATAAATGCAAGACAAGGTGGAGTCGTAGTCAGCTACGGCACCGCCTTGTCTTTTTTGCATTTGAAAGGGGAAATTTATGTTTATTTTACAAATTGTTATTATTTTATTTGCTACAAAATTGGCAGGGCACTTAGCTGCTAGGTTAGGCCAACCATCAGTATTGGGAAAAATAATTGTTGGTATCATTCTAGGGCCGGCTTTACTTGGTTGGATTCACGATACAGAATTATTAGCGGTATTTAGTCAAATTGGAGTTTTATTATTAATGTTTTTGGCAGGACTTGAAACAGATCTTCAGGAAATGAATAAAAATAAAAAGGCAGCGATATATGTTGCATTAGGCGGTATTATTTTACCGATTATTTTAGGTTACGCGGGAGCCCAATACTACGGAATGTCTGCAGGAGAATCTATTTTTATTGGACTATTGCTTTCTGCTACATCTGTAAGTATATCTGTTCAAGCAATGCGTGAACTAGGCTGGTTAAATAGTAAAGAAGGTTCAACGTTACTGGGCGCTGCTGTATTGGATGATATAGTAGTCGTAATTTTAATTGCCATAGCAATGAGTTTCTTTGCAGGTTCGGATACGAATATTGGATTATTAATAGGGAAAAAAATACTGTTCTTTGCAATTTTAATCGTACTTGCAAAATGGTTTATTCCACATTTTATTCGTGCATTTAAGAAATTTAGAGTTACAGAATCAATATTGAGTGCAGGTTTGATTATTTGCTTTGGTTTATCGTACTTTGCAGAATTTTTAGGTATAGCGGGAATTATCGGTGCATTCTTTGCCGGTATTGCCATTGCACAAACGGAATTTAGAAAAGAAATTGAGCACAAAGTTGAACCAATCGCGTATGGAATTTTTGTACCGTTCTTCTTTGTTAGTATCGGATTAGCGGTATCATTCGATGGTATTGGGAATCAAATTGGGTTTATAGTCGTATTTTCAATTATTGCAGTTGTTTCCAAATTTGTTGGTTCAGGGTTAGGTGCCAAATTAGCTGGTTTCAATACGAAATCATCGATGGGTGTTGGTGCAGGAATGGTTTCCCGAGGTGAGGTTGCACTTATATTGGCTGCAATGGGACTTGAAGGGGGATTACTACCGGCAAATTATTATACTTCCGTGATTATCGTCATTATTGTAACGACAATTGTTACTCCGCCTTTACTAAAAGCAATTTTTGGCAAGAGAATTGTCATAGAGTAAGAAGAGGACGGGACATAATTAGGCCGTGCCCGTGGAAAGAGTAGTCAAAACGAAAAACAATTATCCCACAAAATACAATTTTTCTCTCCGGAGAAAAATTGTATTTTTATTTTGACCCACCCGGATTAAAAAGATCAGAAATTAAAATGAATTAATACTTACTCGCATAGTATGTTAAAAAACATTAGAAGAAAGGTGGGAGGTATGTATTATCCACAAATGAAGTATCAGCCATTACCTACTTCACGGGAAATGACAGTATCGGGTAATGGAGAAATTATGGTTCAACCAGATTATGCGCAAATTCAAATTGAAGTGCGTACAGAAGGGGATAACGTCAGTTCTGCTCAACATGAAAATGCGATTATTATGAATCGGGTTATTGAATCGCTCTTGAATTTGAATATTCGAAGAGATGAAATCCAAACGTCAGCTTATAATATATTCCCAACCTATGACTATATTGATGGAAAACAAGTATTAAGAGGATATGAAGTTCAAAATGCAATTACTGTAAAAATAGTGGATATTAATCAAGTTGGTACGGTTATCGATACAGCGACACGAAATGGGGCGAACCATGTATCGGGCATACAATTCAAAATAGAGCACGTAGATACTTACTATCGTCAGGCACTTCAGTATGCCCTGATTGACGCGTTAGGTAAAGCAAAATCCATGGCTGAAACGATGCATGCAACTTTAGAACCGTTACCTATAGAAATAATTGAAGAGACAAATACTGCTACTCCTATTCCATACAAAATGCTTCAACTAAGTAACCAACAGGCTGTTACACCGATTGAATCCGGATTGATAACAGTAACAGCTACTGTAAAAGTCAAATTTCAGTATTAGTGCAGTAAGTTAGATATTCTGATTTTAAGTTCCGATTTCAAGCAAATAAAAAATAGACATGAACCAAACTGTTAAGAACTTTTTCAGTTTGGTTTTTATTTTGTATTGCTTATTCTTTCATGTAAAAGCATGATTGGATCCTTTGTATACATAAAGTAACAATGATAAAAAGTGAAATAAAGAAGGTGCGTATTGAAAAAGAGTATACAAATTGCAGGTACATTTGTCAGTTTGGTAGTCGGTGCAGGTTTTGCTTCTGGACAGGAGATTATGCAGTACTTTACAAGCTTTGGACTAGTTAGTGTGTTTGGTTGTATTGTTGCAGCGATCATTTTTGCTTTCTTAGGCATGACACTTGCGCAAATCGGATCGGATTTGCAGACGACTTCCCATAAGGAGGGCATTCATTACATTGGCGGTCGTGCTTTTGGTCCGGTACTGGATTTATTAATTTCTATTGTATTATTTGGTATTGCGATTGTTATGTTCGCGGGTGCAGGAGCTACATTTAATCAAATGTATAATATGGAGCCGTCATTTGGAAGTATGCTAATGACTCTTGCAGTAGTTTTTACACTTTTACTAAATGCGAATAGCATCATCAACATGATTGCGGCATTAATGCCATATTTACTGGGCGTTATTTTTATTCTTTTGATTTATTCTTTATTTACAGTCGATTACTCAATAAGCGAGCTGAATATCATAGCAAAAAAACAGCAATCTGCAAGCTCTCATTGGCTAACGAGCGCGGTATTGTATGTTTCATATAATATTGCTGCAGGGGCGGCCATGCTTATTCTAATGGGAGGAACGACAAAAGACAGAAAAGCTGCAAGAAGGGGTGGCGCTTTAGGAGGGGGAGTACTTGGCTTATTAATATTGCTCATTAATTTAGCTCTTTTTGCGAAAATGGATATTGTGGCAGGCGTGGATATGCCAACGCTTGAGCTAGCAAAACAAATTCATCCAACAGTAGGGAATATTATGTCCATCGTTTTACTAGCAATGATATACAGTACAGCGGTAGGCACACTATATATACTGGCAGTACGAATTGTAAAGAAAGAAAATTTAATGATGAAAATCATTGTGATACTACTTAGTTTAGTAGGTTTTGCAGCTAGCCTCATTGGCTTTACAACATTAGTCGGTAAATTGTATACCATTATGGGCTACCTCGGGATGGTGTTAATAGTGGCTATTGTATTGGCGCAAGTACGTATCTTACGTACCAACAAGAGAAAAACATAAAAACTAAAATGCAGAATTCCTCAGCTGGTAAATTTAACTCTTATATTGCTGCTTCAAGGCGGGCAATGATAGCTCGAATTGATTCGATTTCTTGACGGATTTTCTCCATCATGTCCAACAGTGCAGCAAATACGTTATTCAATTGTATATTTTGTATAGCTTCATAGCTGTTGAGAATTCCGTTGTTTCGAATATCATCAAATCGTGTTGCTAAACTCCCATTCCATGTCATTGTTGTTAATTCAGGTTTTGTCATAAGGTACTTATTGTTGGAAAATTCATTTTGCTTTCCTGTTAATTGACTATTGCACGTTTCCAAACGGTTTAAATGACTTTGCTTTTTATTCAACTCAGAATACCAATATCCTAACGACATTTCGTCACCTCATAATCTATTAGTTTTTGCGGATTAGCTTTTTAACTTAACTATTTTAGTTAATTTTAAGTTCTAAAATATGACTCCGATTTGGACTATACCTCATTAATATATCACAATTAAAAAATCTTAAACTGATATAGTTTGCTTATTTTATTAAATTAAAATTAGTATAAAACTCCTTTTTTACACAAATCTTGTTGACCTTGTTATTTTTTGGTTTATAAAATTAAAATACGGGTATTAAATTGCAGGATATATTTTACAATTTATACCTAAATAAACAAGAAAAAGGAGAGAATTTTATGTCAGGAATTATTCGTGTAACCCCAGCTGAGTTAGAAGCAATGTCCAATCGTTATGGAACTGAAAGTGCACAGGTTGAAGAGCAAATTTCACGATTAGATAATATGATTCAAGAATTACAGTCTATGTGGGAAGGTGAATCAAGTCGCGCCTTTGCAGATCAATACACGACTTTACGTCCATCAATTCAAGATATGCAACGACTTTTACAGGATGTTTCTGTACAACTGAAAAATACTGCACATGCTCTTGCAGATGCAGATCGTCAAATTGCAGGGCAAATTCGCAGTTAAGTTTCATCTAGAATTAAGATTTTAAAGAGCGTCGTATTCAGATGAAGGCGCTCTTTTCATTTGCTGGACAGTTTTGATTTTGTTCCCTATAAAACGACTTTCACTTTGAATTAGTCAACCTTACTTTGATTGAATGAGGTGAATATAAAATGTACATAGAGGTATCTATAGACTTAAAAAACTATAGCGAGGAGTGTTTTGATTTACGTCTGTCAAATTCCTATTCAGTCAAAGAGTTGGTCAATATTGTTTGGCAGGCAAAGTCAATAACATATCCTCCAAAGGAAGGTTATTGGATTCGAATTGTAAATAAACAAACCGTATTATCCGGAAATGACCTATTGGCAAATAGTGGTGTTACTACAGGTGATCGACTAGAAATCTTGTAAGGAGTCAAGCAGATGTCAAAAAAGAAACTATCCTATTTAGAAAAGCAATTAGAGGCTACCCTCAAGTTTGAACAAGATGAGATCACAATTATTTTTCAAAAAGAAAAAATAAAACTAGCAAATGAAATAGAAATTGCACTATTACAAGAACATAACCCTTTCATAAATAAAAGTATCACTTTAACAGATGATGAATTAATTTTCACCTATAAAAAAGAATCAAATTATATGACTTTTGGAGAATTGCGGAAATTAAAAGAACTAAGTCGCTGGATGTTTGCTTCACAAGTTTTAAAAGTGCAAAGCCGCCATTCATTTAACCGGCTCCACCTTATTGTATGCCCGGAAAATGTATTAATCGATGAAAGCTTAATGCCATATTTTCTACATTACGGGGTGAAGGAAAGCATTCCTCCCTATGAAAAAGACAGTAACCGAATTTGGAATGAAACGAAAGCGCTTATTGCTGCTGCAATTGATCCTAAATATACATTCGAACAATATATTCAGTTCTCTCAATCTATTGAACTTAGTCCCATTGCTGAAAAGGTAATGAGTGCTAAGGATGAAAATGAACTAAATGATACGATAAAAAAACAAATAATTCTACTGAAAAATGAAGAAAAAAAGCTAGTAACAGTTTCAAAAACAAAATGGAGCTGGGTACGTTACGGTATTGCAGGTCTTTTATTCGCACTTATACCTCTAGGAGCATATACAGGATATTCGGCACTAGTGCTTCAACCTCGTCAAGAAGCTTTTGTGGAGGTTCAGAATTCCTATCTTCAAGGAGATTATAGTGAAGTAATTAATAGACTGACAAATTATGATATTGAGCATATGCCTAAAGTTATACAGTATGAGCTATCGCTTGCTTATATCGTAAATGAAACATTGACCGAGGAGCAGAAAGAAAATGTCTTAAAGACAATAACACTGCAGACAGATCCAAATTATTTTAAATATTGGATTTATATTGGCCGTGGACAGGCAGAGGAAGCATTAGCCTTAGCACGACAACTCGAGGATTTGGATTTAATAATGCTAGCTTTACTGCATTATGAGGAAACTGTAAAAGGAAACCTCGATCTGGAAAGTGAAGAACGAGAGCAGTTACTAGATAAAATTCAAACTGAAAAAGAGGAAGTAACGGAACAGCTTGAACAATTAAAAGAAGAACTCGAAATAGAGGAAGCAAGTTCCAGTAATAAAGATTCAACCAAAAATGAGGAAATAAAGTCTGAAAAACCAAGCACCAACAAACCAACCGCAGAGGAAAATAAGGAAGACAATGCGGGTTCTACAGATGCAGAAAGCGCGGATAATTCAACAGAAGAATAATTAATTTTAAATAAAGTTATTCCAACACTATTTAGTAGTAAAAGTCCCTATTAGAAGGTGATTTAATGAGTACGCTTTTGTTTTTTTATGATAACTATTACCAAGCGATACAACTGGATCAGATGAAAAGTAAAACCGTTACAGTTGGTCCCGATTCATCGCATACAGTGACGATTCAAAATTTACCATTTACAAATGGTTCACTACTGATTACCGAAGATTCCTTTGGCTTTACAGTAAAACAGCATGAAAAACTGCTTGGGAAAGTAAATCCGAAGCAATTTTTTGAATGGCAAGATGAAAAAAGCAATAAAAAACTGAAAATCATTCTATTTCTAGCCGTAACAAACAGCAATACCTATTTCATTGGAAATAGACAGGAAATTCTGTTTTCAACTAAGTTTGAAGAAGCAGATATTTTCTGGGAAGAAAATTACGAAAATACGCAGACGTTCTCACTAATAAGAGTAGAGAAAAAATGGCTCCTCGAAATATCGAATGAGAATCACCTATATATAAATGGTCAAAGAAAGTTTGCAAGTAAGGAAATACAAATCGGGGACATTATATTCACACCTTTTTTGATTATTCGACTTTTGGAAGAGGACGTACTCGAAATTAGCAGTTTTGAAAACTTCGATTCAACTCTTTCCAATATTATCGAACCTGCATCAGAGATGAAAAAAAAGTATCCAATTTATAGAAGAACTCCAAGGATGGTATATGAACTTCCGAATGAAAAAGTAACACTTTCTTTTCCTTCGCAAGAAAATGATCCTTCAGGTAGAGGATTGTGGATAATAATTTTACCGCCGCTTGTAATGTTGATTGTTATGGGAATTGTAGCCGTTATTCAACCTCGAGGAATTTTTATTCTAATTACGATGGTTATGTTCGTTATGACATTAATTACATCATCGGTGCAATATTTTAAAGATCGCAGCAACGAAAAAAGAAAAAAAGAAAAGCGAATCCGTGTGTACACAGCTTATCTTGAGAACAAACGCCATGAACTACAGGAGCTGGCAGATAAACAGAAGTTCACAATGGAATTTCACTTTCCTACATTTGAACGGATGAAGTATTTAACAAATCAGATATCCGATCGAATTTGGGAACGATCTGTAGAAAGTGAGGATTTTCTACAGTTTCGTTTAGGAACTGGTACTGTTCCGTCGAGCTTTTCTATTTCGTTAAATTCAAATGATATGGCCAATCGCGAAATGGATAATTTAATCGAGCAGTCTCAGAAACTTGAAAAAGTATATAAAGAAATCGCTGACATGCCAGTTATCGCAAATTTAGCGAAAGGACCGATTGGATTAATTGGTAAAGATCGAGTAGTAAAAAAGGAAATACAACAGCTAATTGGTCAACTCGCCTTTTTTCATAGTTATCATGATCTCCGTTTTATTTTTATTTTTGATGAAGAAGATTATGCTCAGTTTGAATGGATGAAGTGGTTGCCGCATTTTAATATACCTAATATGTATGCAAGAGGACTCATTTATAACGAAAAAACGAGGGATCAGCTGCTTTCCTCCATTTACGAAATGGTTCGAGATCGTGATCTGAAAGAAGAAAAAGAGCAAATTCAATTCACTCCACATTTGGTGTTTATTGTTACAAATCAACAGCTCATCTCAGATCACGTTATTTTAGAGTACTTGGAAGGTGACCATACTCATTTAAATATTTCTGTCATAACTGCAACTGATGCAAAGGAAAGCTTATCTGACAATATATACACACTCGTCCGGTACTTAAATGATACGGAGGGCGATATTTTAATTCAGAACAAAAAAGCGGTAAATATACCGTTTACATTAGATAGTCACCAAAAGGAAAATAATGAACGCTTTTCACGGATGTTACGTACCTTAAATCATCAAACGGGTATGACAAACTCCATACCAGATAATGTAACATTCCTTGAAATGATGAGTGTAAGAGAAGTAGAAGAATTAAATATCGCACATAAATGGATGGAGAATAAATCTTCCCAATCTTTAGCTGTACCAATTGGGCTTAAAGGCAAAGATGATCTTGTGTACCTGAATCTGCATGAAAAAGCTCATGGACCCCATGGTTTACTTGCTGGTACTACGGGTTCAGGGAAAAGTGAATTTTTACAATCGTACATTTTATCATTATCCGTTCATTTCCACCCGCATGAAGTAGCATTTTTACTGATTGACTATAAAGGCGGGGGAATGGCACAACCGTTTAAAAAATTACCGCATCTTTTAGGGACGATAACAAATATAGAGGGAAGCGTAAACTTTACAAATCGTGCGCTTGCGTCCATTCGAAGTGAATTAAAACGCCGTCAGCTTCTGTTTGACCGTTATAATGTAACGCATATTAACGATTACACGGATTTATACAAACAACAACTCGCAGAAGAGCCGCTACCTCATTTATTTTTAATCTCGGATGAGTTTGCGGAATTAAAAAATGAAGAGCCTGACTTTATTCGCGAACTAGTTAGTGCAGCCCGTATCGGAAGAAGCTTAGGGGTTCACCTTATTTTAGCTACCCAAAAGCCAGGTGGCGTTATCGATGATCAAATATGGAGTAATGCACGCTTTAAAATAGCCTTAAAAGTTCAGGATGCGACGGACAGTAAAGAAATACTGAAAAATACGGATGCTGCATCAATCACTGTTACAGGTAGAGGTTATTTACAAGTTGGAAATAATGAAGTGTATGATTTGTTCCAGTCGGCCTGGAGTGGAGCACCTTATCTTTCAGAACATTCAGGTGGTGAAGACGAAATAGCCATTGTAACCGATTTGGGGCTCATTCCTTTATCGAATATAGCAGCAAAGGAAAATAAGCAGAAGTCGATATCCGAAATTGAAGCGGTTGTTTCGAAAATTGAAGAAACACAAAATATATTAGGCGTTAAAAAGCTTAGAAGTCCATGGTTATCACCTCTTGAAGATAGAATTTATAATAATTCCTACACTTCGGGGGAGCGATATCAAATTGCGATCGCTTTAGTCGATGAACCAGAAAAACAAAAACAAACGCCTTATTACTATCAAGTAATGGAAGATGGAAATATAGGTATATTCGGTTCAAGCGGTTATGGTAAATCTACGACAGTACTTACGTTACTATTAAATATCGCACAGAACTATAGTCCCGAAGAAGTGCATTATTATTTAATGGACTTTGGGAATGGATCATTGCTTCCATTAAAACAACTTCCTCATACTGCGGATTTCTTCTTAATGGAAGAAAAGCGGAAAATGGAAAAGTTTATGAGAATGATCCGGGAAGAGATTATCCGGAGAAAACAGTTATTGCAGCAGTTGGAAGTTGGTAACATTAAATTATATAACAGTGTTGCAGAGAAAAAGCTTCCGTTAATTTTTGTTGCTGTAGAAAATTTTGATTTTATAAAAGATGAAATGCCCGATTTCGAAACAAATTTCAATCAATTTGTAAGGGATGGACAATCATTAGGTATTTATATGATTTTTACTGCGACTCGTATTTCAGCGATTCGCCAAGCAGTAATGAACAATTTAAAAACGAAAATAGTTCATTACTTAATGGACCACAGTGAGGCGTATTCAGTGCTGGGTAAAACAAATCTAGCTCCTGAAACAATTCCTGGAAGAGCCATCATAAAGAAGGATGAAGTACATTTCTCTCAAATGTTCCTGCCGGCTAATGGGGCAAATGATTTTGAAATGCTTGAAGCAGTAAAAGAAACAGTTAAATCATTAAAGGCCAAGTACCACGAGTATGCTGCCCCACAGCCTATTCCAATGCTTCCTAATGACTTAACATTAACGAAGTTTTCTGAGTATGTCCGGCTGGAAGGGCAACCACAATTTCTACCAATTGGACTGGACGAAGAATTTGTTCAACCTGTCGCAATTAATCTATTAACAAATAAACACTGCTTAATAATCGGACAAGCGCAAAAAGGAAAAACAAATGTATTAAAACTACTTATAACGACCGCTCTACAAAAGGGATTAGGACACATTGCTGTATATGATTCTTTCGACAGAGGCTTGGCTACGTTAACAGAGAATGAGGTAGTGACACAACTAGAAGGAAAGGATCAAGTTGAGCAATGGTTGGCCGCAATTGAAGAAGAGCTCGCTGCACGAGAAATGACCTACACTAATACAAATTTCAGTGATCGATCAGAACTCAATTTTGAGCCAATATTATTTGTAATAGATGACTTTGCACGATTCAACGCAGCAATGGATACTAGATTACAAGAACATATTGTAAAACTGATGAAGAATGCTAGTTATTTAGGATTTAACGTTATCGTTACAGGCAATGCGTCAGATATTTTGAAGGGCTATGATTCGCTGTCGGCTGAGGTTAAACAAATTAGACAAGCAGTCTTATTAATGAAGAAGTCCGATCAAACATTGTTCACACTTCCTTACGATCGTAAAGAAGAGGAGATCCAGGCAGGGTTTGGTTATTATGTTTTAAATAACAAAGAAATTAAAATACAACTCCCACTATGTGATGTTGAAAGGAAGATATACTCATGACGTCTCAAAAGAGGTTAATGTTAAAAATTGCAATCGTCATGATTTTGATTATCGGAGCCCCGATTATTTATTTCTTTGCAATAGGTGAAAATCCGTTTTTTGATGAATCAAATGGAACGAAAAATATCGCTGTTGTAAATGAAGATACAGGTGCAGAAAAGGAAGAAAATGCACTGGAATTCGGAAAAGAGGTAGCAACAGTTCTCACGACAGACTCTGACTTTAACTGGTCTGTTGTGAGTCGTAGCGCTGCTGAAAAAGGGTTGGCTGGTCAAGATTACGATGCAATCGTCTATATTCCATCAAATTTTTCAAAAAATATTATGACATATGAGGAACAACAACCAGTTAAGGCTGAATTTAAATATACAGTTGGCGGTCAATTAAATGCAGCAAATCGTGAGAAAGTATTACGTGAAATTGATAAAGCGACTGCACGTGTCAACGGGAAAATCGCTACTCTTTACTGGAGTTATGTATCTCAAGATTTAGAGAAGGTCCGTAATGAGTTTGATACGATTCTTCAAAAGGAAATAGAATTTTTAAATACAATATCGGAATTTTACCGTCCAAATTTAGCGAGCGTAGTAGGGGATATTGAAAGTCAAAAACAAATGCTAGAAAATCTAGCTTCAACTGTAAGTGGGACTCCGATCGATGGAAGTATTCAGGAAGCTGGAGAATTTGAAGTGCTATTATCCCAATTTGTATCGTATGTAAATGACTACAAAGAATATCATACGACCCAACAACAGCTATTACAGCCACTACAGCAGGAAAGTTTGCTTTCAGTAGTCTTTATGAAAAACGATCAGGAACCTCGATATAATGAAACGAAAAATTATTTGATTGATCACAACGATAGCATTAATGAAAACGTCCAAATGCTTGAAGATCAACTGGCAAAAAATAAGGAGAGTGTAAACAACTTAACTAGCCAGGTCGTTAAACAGAGAGAGGAAATTATCGACCTTTTAAATCAAGTGGAAGGCGAATTACTTGTTCAATATGAAAATCAATTAATTACGTTAAAAGATCAGCTAAATACTAGTTCACCTAGTCAAGTACAACCAATACAGGCTAAAAAAAGTGGAGATGAAAAAAACAATACGCGCCAATTTATCGCATCCTCTAAAATTGCAGCATTAGATTCTGAAAGAGATAAATTAATAAGCTTAATTCAAAATATTAATTCAGTGAAAGAAGAAGTAGTCATTGCTTCGGCAAATACAACTGAAACAAATGATGAAAATTCTAATAAAGAAGTTCTAGCTGTAAATGATCAACTTTCACAGCTGTCTTCTCAAATAGCTGTAATTGAATCAAATATTAATCAAATTCAACAGCAAGAAAGACAACTGCAAGAGGAGTTAATCGAGTCTCAAGAATCTCAGGAAGACGCCAAAGGAGATGAGCTGAAGCCTGAAATAAATGAATTCACAATTGTAGAAGAAGTAAAGCGAAAAGAATCTGAAATTATGAATTCACCATTGATGAATGGGGCGAAAAAGGAAAGGCTAAAAAGTGTTTTCTCTAAAACTATTGATAGAAACAATACAGCAATGCTCATGGAATATTACGGGGCATTAGCACAATACGAAACCATTTTAAAGACAAACTTAAGTGTAAATAACCTTTTAGTTATGAACAATGAAGGTTCAAGCATTCTAAATGAATTACAACAAGGGGTTCCGGATTCCCAGGAACAGTTAGTAAGTTTAGAGGAAGGTGTTAAATCTTTCTTTACAGAGTATACGGCCAAAGTTGACTCTGACTATGAGGCAATTTCATCACAAATACAAGCTGTTGAGACAAGTGCTAACAATATGCAGAAAAGCTTGGATTCATTTATATCGGGTTCCACAGTATTTTCAGTACCACCTGCAGACGGCAATGCATTAGTTTCAAATCAACATAGTATTATTCAAAACTTAACAGCAATGAGTAACTCAATGAACAGTATTATGACTAATCAAGATAATATTATGCTCGTTACGAATGATTTGTATGCCAAAGCATCTAATGTAAACGCAGATACAAATGAACTAAATAATAAATGGAATGATAACGTAAGCACAACAGAAAAATACCGAAATGATATTCATAACGTATTAAATAATGCGTTTGTGGATGGACAAAGAAATGGGCATATATATGATCATTTATCAACACCGCTTACATCTACTAGCTTAAATGCAACGGTAGAAGAGAATAAAGTACCGCCAGTCATCGTACTTGTCATTGTATTAATTAGTAGTTTATTAATCGGCTACTTCTGCTACTATTTCAACAATAACAAACCGGGCGTACGTATCGCGTTATTCTCTTTATTAAACTTAATCGTCGGGTTGATTATAAGTATTTACGGCATGGAAATTTATTCTCTAAATGAAACAGGAACAATCGAGTGGACGATTTTCACTATTTTATTATTAGCTGCTGTATCGACAATTATTTTTGCAAGCTTCTCAATTGGACCTTTAATCGGTTGGTTTGTAAGTGTGGCAGTGATCGCGTTTTTCGTAACACCAATGTTAACATTGTTAGCTTCGAATCTAGATTATGAAGATCCGATGTCAAAAGTTTATTTATCGATTCAATACGGTCCGGAATCATTAATTATCCCTGCAAGTATTGTTTTATTGGTGATTATTGGAGTGTTTGCATTAATACCGTATATCGCAGGGAAAATCAAAAACCGTTCCAATGAACAAGATGAGGAACCTATGTATGAAATGTAAGATAGTAGTTGGTTTCTTTAGTTTATTTCTAATTTGGGGAGCTGGATTCATATTTGAAACCAGCTTCCCGTTGGATTTAAAAGTTGGAATGACTGGCTATGCATCTACCGACCTGTATAAATTGAATCCAAACGAATATAAAGAAAAAGAGTTTAAACATAATAAGGAATACCTTCATAATGAGGCTTTACTAGAGATTCGCAAAAATATTCGAGAAGAGCAGAAAAAACTGGATTTCCTGCCAAAGGATAATAACTCCAATGAAAAAATAAAGGAAGAACTCTTTATTAATAACTTTGAAAACCGTAAAACAATTGCTTATGAATCAACAAAATATCAATTATTCTCAAGCGAATTAAATGCTGCTAAAGAACAAGTTTCAAATGCAACGCCCATTAACCAAAGTAAAAGTAAAAATTTACGAATTATTTATATTGGTATATTAATAGTAAGTATTTTAGTTGTGCTAATTTGGCTTGTACCTAAAATGGTGCAAAGTGAGAAAAAATAAGAAATGGTAGGAGTAATGTCTAGATTCCATTAGAAAGGAGAGAGTACATTTGTCAAATGAAGTGAAAATCGTCTATGCGGATGTAGAAGAACAGCTATCTGTGATTGAAAATGCAGCTTCATCACTTAAGCCTACTGCAGAACTTCCGATTGAAGGAAATACATTAGATGTAGTAACAAAGTTAAACGAGCTCTCTATACAATTAGAGCAAATCTTAACAAGTTACCAGATGGTGCTGCAAAATAATATTCAGACTACAAGAAATTCTGTTCAATATATGAAGGAGCAGGATCAACGTATTTCGACGAATATTAACGGCACCGTTTCTGGTCCGAGGAGGCTAATAGATTAATGAAAATACTAGATTCAAATAACTTTCACAGTGGTATTTCACGAAATCTAACTATGCTAACAAGACTTGAGACAGAAATGAAAACAGTTGAAACATCCATTCAAGAGCTTATTCAGCTTGAGGAATCATTAAAGGGGCAAGGCGGCAGTGCAATACGAGCATATTATCAGGACTGTCATGTGCCCTTTTTGCAATTTTTCTATTTAGTTAAAGGTAATTTCCAGGATATTCTTACGCAAATGCAGTCAGCATTTGATAGCCTAGAACCTGATCGTAATGGATATATTCAACAATCATTCCTTGAAAATAATGTGGAGCAAGGTTTGAACAATGCAAAACAAATTACAGAAAGCCTAACAAATGAAACAAATACAATAATAGGTAGCGTTTCAGATATTGTACCGCTTCCGCAATTAAATGATTCCGAAGTTCATAATGAAATCCAAATGGCAAAAAAGCATCGCGATACAACAGTAGAAGATCTAAATACATTTGACAGCAGCCAAACCTCAGCTCTGACAGCTGTTGAGAGTGACTTTTTAGCAATGAATACATGGATAAAAGATTTGGAAACGATGATAGCGGAAGGTTTAACAGATGTGAATTTCCCTAAAGAGCTTTGGGCACAGTATGCTTCAACGACAGCGCTTCTCACGGGGTTAACGAGTAGAACCAATCCAGTAGATGGAGTAACAGAAGGGGCACCGGGAGAAAAGACCGGTAATGTCTCATCAGCTGATGAAACAATTATGGGATATAAGGAAGACACAGGTAATTTTAGGAGATTTAATACGGCTTTAAATGGAGCAGTTGAAAGCTTTGGAATGTTTATGGCGGGTAAAAAGGGTGGTTTGAAAATCGAGTTAGTACGTGATACACGTACTGGTGGACCTGCTTACCGTTTACGTGCTAGTAAAGAGGCACTTCACTATTTGAGGGTTACTCCAGATGCAAGAGCGTTAAGAGAGCTAAATTATAAACTACCAAAAGGGGACAAACCATGGAAGCCGCAACACCATCAGCAGCAAGCTAATAACAGTGCAATTTTAAAATTCGGCACACAAAAAAAGGGGCAATCGGGCTGGTCAAAAGTGGGAGAAGCCGCATTAAAGGACCATTCTTCCCTTAAGTACTGGAATGATAAAGCAAGTATAACTGAAAAGGCAAAAACTGTAGGGAAGGCAGCAGCGGCGGGTGCTGGAAAATCATTTAAAGATATTGTAGATGTGAAAGGTATCTTTACGAATGGATTTGCAAAAGGAGTTACAAAAGGATTGGCGCCCATCACGGCCGGATTCAACTATTATGCTAACTATCATAATGCGAAAGATGCCGGGTTATCAGGCGGAGACCTGCATAAGAGTGCCATAAGAGATACAGCGATAGATACAGCAGTCGGCGGTGCGGTTCAGGCTGCCAGTGTTGCATTTTTCACTGCAGCTGTTCCTATTCCCGGTGTTGGGACTGCAATTGGTGTTACAGCTGGTATATTTATCAATGGTTTGTTAAATAAAAAAGATAAAGAAACAGGGGAATCGGCCATGGATAAAATAAAGGGCTGGTTCCGTTAAAAATAGGAGGCTTCACCTCATGTTAAAAAAACTATCAGAAGAAGATTTCGCTGTATTAAGAGGACCGCTGGAATCTGGTAGACAAAGCCCAAATTCATTAGCTACTGTGTTGATATTAGGTATGTTCATACAGGCATTGGTATTTTATCTTACTTATTATGTTGCTGGTAAGTACACAATCTATCCAAATTTCGAAAGTATTCAAACAATCCATATGTGGTTGACAGCAATTTTGATTTTATTATCCGTTGTTTTTGCGATACCATCTGTTTTTAAAAGAGCGGAGAAGGTACAGTACTTCTTATCTATTATAGTCACTCAAAATTTCACCGTTTTTTTCTACCTATCTGCGCTTTTTTATCTAGGAGAAAGTGATGATGCAACAGTTGGATCTCTAGTAAACTTAACATGGATTACACTTACGATCGGTGTATTATTATTTCTCGCAACATTTATTCGATTTTATATACTCCTTCAGAAAGGTTATTATCGCAAAGGATCTAAGAGTGATGAAATGCGCGGAAAATTTGAAACGAAATCTTATATCCCTATTGCTATAATCGGCAGTATTAGTCTTGTTTTTATTATCCAATACGTAATGAAAATGGGATCTTCTGATTTCTTTGATACAGTAATGTTTGTTTTTTTACCATTTGGTCTTTTTTACACATTGATTTTTGTCTTGCCCGAACAGCTCGTTATTCTTTATTGTAAAATTCGTTTTAAAAGCTTTAATTTTGATATAAGTGGCTATCTGTACACGGAAAGAGTAGCTAAAAATAATAGAAAAGTTAAACATAATTAGGAGGCTGGATTTAATGGATATTCGCAGCTTACATTTCGATCATTTAATTACATTTCAAGTAAGAGATAAAAAAGAAAATTGGCTAGAAGGGATTAAGATTTTAGAAGATTTCCCATTAAATCATGAAGTGTATCAAAATGGTCCTATATTTTTTTCCTATGAAGAAGAAAAAGATAATGAAGGCCTGTTCACATATTATTTACCGATAAATGATGCCGTGGAATTTGAAGAAGGTATTACAGATTTTGAATATATCCACCAATTTAGTATAAAAAAAGCGCTATTAATGCGCCAGGCACAGGAAGAGGCAGATTTTAGTACAGCTATCCAGAAGATCAAAAGTTATGCAGCAACTGAGAATATCTCAGTAGAGAATTCATTCATTTGCGTACTATTGAATGTTTACGGAGAATATTTAATTGATTTATACATCCCGTTAAAAGAATGGAGCGAAGTGAAATGATTGTAGAAAATCACCAAATTTCTTACCGGAATGTAGCTTCTAAATATTATAACTTCGTGCCAGAAGAAATTGATCTGGCTTTTGCGAATTTTGATCAAATTCTCTCAAACAATGGTTTTCATATTCAAGACACGATGTTCTTTTCTATTATTAGTGACCCTACTGCTCCTGTAATGACAGCTGAAATATTCCGTTCTATAGAGGAAAGCAATGTTTCGGATATGAAAGCTGCTGAAGATGTCAATTTTAGAAGCTATTTTTCAGTAAATCGTATGCTTATGACAAGGATTACGAACGAATTTGATGCGCAGTCTCAGGAGAAGTACTGGGAGCTAGTGGAACACTTACAAAAAAATAATTTTAGTCAAAGTAGCCCAATCTTTGTGGAGTACAAACGCAGCCATTCCGGTACAGTATATGCGGAAATGAGTGTAGGAGTAAGGTAATTAATGGTTGGTCAATTTAGATGGAACTATTAAAAAGATGGTGATAAATTGAAGGTATTGGATGTAAATGAGTTTCAGCAAGGACTTGAAAGAACTGTTAATCAGTTAACCCGCCTGGAAAGTGAAATGAAACAAATTGAAAGTGCTGTTCAAGGTCTCACACAATTAGAAGAATCGCTAAAAGGTCAAGGTGGAGAAGCATTACGTGCATATTACGAGAGTTGCCATTTGCCATTCCTCACATTTTTCAATACCTTTAAAATTAGCTTTACTATTGTTCTTCAAGAGATGAAAACAGCCCTTTCATCGCTTGAACCGGATTCATCAGGCTTTATTCGCCAAGCAGCATTGGAAGGCGAAATTGAGCAAGGCCTCAATCGTGCCAAACAAGTGACAGAAGAGCTAACAGACGAAGCCAATAATATAATGGACCAAGTGTCAGATATCGTGAGCTTGCCAAAACTGGATGATAGTGAAGTCCATCTGGGTGTACATGACGCGAAACGACATCGGGACGAAACCGTTGAAAAACTCATTGAATTTGACGTATCCCAAACAGATGCATTAACGACAATTCAAACAGACCTGATGCATATGAAAACATGGATTACCAACATAGAAACGATGATGACAGAAGGGGTAACAGATGTTAACTTCCCGGCAGAACAATGGCAGTCATTCGCTAGCCAGAATCCGTTAATGATTGCACTGGCCTATCGTACGCAATCGTTGGATCAAGTGATTAATATGAATCCACTATTTAATCCTGGAGGAATCGGAGGAGCGAATCCGTATACCCTCCCTGGTCTTTATCAAAATGGTCAGCAGCCTTTAGGTACTTTCGGTCTCAGCGGTGCAATGGTTTCAACGAATTTTGTATCATTTATGAAGCAACAAGAAAAAGAAATCGTAAAAGAGCTTTCCACTACAGCCACAACAGTAGATAATGTGAAAGAAGATGGGAATGGTTTTCTTAATTTCCTAGGAGATGTCGGAAGTGGTGCTACAAAAGTCGGAAAAGGTTTGTTGGATTTCTTAATATTGGACGATGTGAACACGCTCGCTGATAAAAATGCTTCAGGTCTTGATAAAGGTATTGCGTTAGCATCCTTCATCCCGATAGGAAAAGTTTTGAAAATCCCGAAAGCGATTGATAAAATTGTAGATAGTAACGTGGGTGAGGTTGTTAAGAAGAGTAATGTTGATGAGGTTGTTGGTAAGGGCGCGGATAAAGGTAAGGGAGTTAGTGAAACTAATTTAAGAAATATCGATGATTTTATAAATGGTAACAAGAAATTTGATGAAATCATTGAAGACTATGCAAAAGTATATAAAGAACATGTTGATTTAAATAAACCTTGGTCTTGGGATGATACCATTCCGGGTGGGGATAGCTTGTCTTCTGCTCAAAAAAGAAAGATAAAAGAAATGGCTATAGCAAAAGCACATATTCCTGAAATAAAGATTACAAAAGCAGATGGTATGAGGTATGGATTTGCCGATTTTGCAAGTGCAGGTGTTGTAGAAGAGACTGTTCAGCTACCAGATAGATTTTGGAAGCTATCGGATAAAGAACAGTTTAAGTGGTTAGATGAACAAATAGGTGGTACAAGAAAAGGGATGACGTGGCATCATACGGAGGTTCCTGGTAAAATGGAGCTAGTCCCCTTTGGTATTCATAATATTACACCTCATAATGGTGGAAGGACTAAAGGTATGTGGGCCGACGCTCCAAGATAATAATATTGAGGAGGTATAGAAATGGAATTTAAGGATGGATCAATAATTTATCCCTTGCCGGACGATACTTTACTTTCTGAAAAGGAAGGTAAGTGGAGAATAAATTTACCAGAAACGTATAAAGAATTTATAAAAAAATATAATGGTGGTACTCCTATAAAGGATAGTTTTAAGTGTAATAGCCATGTTTATGCGATTGATAGGTTTTTATGTATTTTAAAAGTAACCGGGGAAAGAGATGATGAGTATTACGATATAGGAGTAGTTAGAACTCAACTAGACGAAAGAATTGTTTTTGATGAAAATTTAGTAGGTACTGAACTGCTACCAATAGCTGTTTTATTTGCAGGTGACTTTGTTTGTTTAGACTATCGTAACAATGTTGAAGAGCCTGTTGTATGCGTTTGGAATCATGAAGAGTCTTCAGATTTAAATCCTATAACATATATTGTAAGTAATAGCTTTGAAGAATTTCTAAATATGTTAACAGAATAGATACTTTTTGGTAGATTCTAACTCTTGATAGAATGCCAGTAAGTTAGTCACACTTATTTAATTAACCTCAAGCACTTGATTGTCTACTATAGACAACAAGTGCTTTTTATTTTTTTGTGAGAAATTTTTGTATTGAACAATTTAAAAAGATTCTATGAAATTCATAGCTCATGAAGGTAGTACATTCAAGACATTCTGTTTTAGTACTTTGTTTGTGAAAATAATAAGATAATTAGGAGAGATAACATTTTACATGTCAAGAGGACTTTGATACTGCAAAACCTACAAACTAACGGACCATGGACAGGTAGTAAAAGAAGTGAATCCAGCTCTTTCATACGCTGAACGAAAAAGCCATATGACCACGCAAAAGAGTGATAGCTGGGATGCAGAATGTGTGGTACGTATATTGGTAAATAAACTTGACCAATTGCCAGACGCAAAGCCACATGATTTATATTGGTCGATACAACAGTTGGTTTCTAGAAGAAATGCATTAGTAAAAGCTCAAGGTGCTTTAAAGAACCAATTACAAATTCAATTAAGCCACCATTATCCAAGCTATAAGAAGTTTTTCTCAGAAGTAGATGGAAAAACAGCATTGGCGTTTTGGGAACGGCACCCTTCACCATCTTGTTTAGAAGGTGTGAGTGTAAAACAGTTGACCACCTTTTTATTAAAAGTGAGTAACAATACTTGTTCGGTGAAAAAAGCGAATGAAATATTGAAGCTAGTGAAAGAGGATGGGAATACAACAAAAGAACATCAAGAAACACGAGACTTTCTTGTGAGAAGTATTGTCCGAGACATTTCTTTTGAAAGCAGGAAATGCGTTATGTGGAAAGAGAATTAAAAGAGTTAATGAACTTACAAGACTTTCAACTGCACTCCATGCCAGGCATAGACCTTGTGACAGCTTCCGCTTTAATTGCGGTGACGTTAGACGTTTTTCAAATGCCAATAAATTAGCACGATTTGCGGGTATTGCGCCTGTTTACTTTGGATCTGGTGGGAAAGGTAAGGACTTATACTAACAAGTCTGGAACATCAGTCAGTTACCCGAATGGTTACCCAGATTTTACACCTTTTATGCATCCAAATGTTAAGCCTGTAAAAATAGAAGTTCATTCGCCTAAAAATAATCCGAAAGATTTTGAAAATGCAAACACAGCAGCTAAACTTACAAAAGATACTGATCCACCAATAATAGATATTAGAAGGCCGCCAGACGGTTATATGTGGCATCATCATGAAGATGGAAAAGCTATGATGCTAGTAGATGAGGATATTCACAGAAAGTTTAGGCACATTGGTGGTCAATCAAAGGTTAATGGGAAAAATAAGTAATGATATAGGAGTGAGAGTATGACAAAAATGCTTAGTGTAAATCCAAAAATTTCTTTACAGGATATAAAACAATTTGAACAAGAGTATGAAGTTACGCTACCTAAACAATATGTTGATTTTCTACTAGAATACAATGGAGGATTTCCTCAGGAATCTAACTTTAAACTCCCTGATGATGAAGGAGAAAGTTTAGTCAATAAGTTTTATGGAATTGGCGATATGAAAAGTAATTTAGGTAAAGTTTTTGAGGTTTTAGAAGGAGAAATACCAGAAGATTTTATATCAATTGGTAATGACCCTGGGGGAAATGAGATTTTATTAGGAATTAATGGAGAGTATCAGGGAAAAGTATATTTTTGGATTCATGATATAGAACCCGAAGACGAAATGGACAATATGTTTATACTTGCAGGTAATTTTACTGAGTTCTTTAATAACTTATATGAATCTGAATAATGGATACTCATAGAGATACATCGTAAGCCCGAAATATAAAAAATAGCGCACCTTTACGGTACGCACGACGAATGGCCAACTATCCGGAGTTTTTTTCGGATAGTTGGCTATTTTGCACATGTGGCTTGAATATTTTCTGACCA